>NZ_DASVSI010000043.1:0-46283 GCF_036388155.1 Hymenobacter sp.
TAATTAGTCATTTATTAGTCAAACTACTTTTTGACCACGGGTTACTTTACAACGGTAGCCTCCAGCTCCACGGTCAGGGTTTCAAACAAGCTTTTCACTTCGAACAAGGTTGTGGCTTGTGTAATGCCGTGCTTGGCTATCCAGGCCTGAAACACGTCGAAGCACGCGAATAGCTCGGCCGAGGACGTGGTGTAAATATTCAAGCGCACGATGCCCGAGCACGCGTACCCCGCTGCGTCGATGACCTGCTCCAGGTTCTGCAGGCTCTCGATTAGCTGGGTTTTCATGTCGGCGGTGCTCGATTCGCCCGCCGCGTTAATGGCAGTCTGCCCCGAGCAGTAGAGCGTGCCGGTTACTTCTTTTACTTCCACGGCCTGCGCGTAGCTGCGCTGGTCCTGCCACTGCCAGGGATTGATGATTCGCTTTTCCATGTTCGTTGCGGGTTAAGGGGGTACAATATGCCCGGCAAAGGTCCCGCAGCGGAGAGGCAAGCGGCTGTGAGCTAGCGCACAATTTCCGTGTGCGCCAGCTCACTCGCTAAGCCGAAAACCGGCTGAGGGTTTCGCGCGACACGCCCAGGTAAGTGGCCAGCACGGTTTTGGGCACGCGTTGCAGCAAGGAAGGAAATTGCCGCACCACTTGGTCGTAGCGCTCTTGGGCGTTGCTCGTCAGCAAGGATACAATGCGCTGCTGCGCGCCCAAGTGGCCAAACGTGGCCTTGTGCAGGAAAAAGTAGGCCATCTTGGGCTGGGTGGCGCAGAGCTGCCGGTAGTCGTCCAGGGTCAGGCGCAACACGGTGGTGTCTTCGAGGCATTCCAACGAGAGGGTGGCGTTGGTCTGTCGGTGGAACGCGTTGAAGTCGCTTTCCCACCAGTCTTCCAGCGCAAACGAAAGGATGTGCTGCTTGCCCGCCGCGTCGGTGTACACCAGCTTCAACAGCCCAGTAACCACGAGATAAACACAGGCCACGCGGCTTCCCTCCTGCATAAGAAACTCGCGCTTTTTATAGGCTTTAGTGATGAAAGGACCCCCTCCCGCTTCAAATTCAGCATCGGAAAGCCTCGCTACCTGGCCGAGGTGCTCACGCAGCCGGTCTATCCTACGCTCGGGAAGTCCAGCAGAAGTGGCCGCAGTGCTGAGCGTTTAGCGAAGCCATTTAAAGACCCATTATGCCACCGCATGAGGGCTGGAACGGAGGTCTACGGGGCTTGGCGCGGTAATAGTTTAACCTAATATAGTATAGAGAAGGTTTTTTGTTAAATGTTTAATAAAAAAGTTAAACGGGCGAGTCGGCTGGGCGCTCCCATCAAAAAGCGAAGAGCGCGTCAAAGTCAAAGCGTAAAGAGTATTTCAGGGCCTAATCGCCCGCTCATTTTTAAGCTCTAGCGTTAGCTAAGGCCGAAGATGTTTACGTCTATGTAAGAAATTTAGGAAAATATCATAATTAAATTGCATATATTTTAGCAAATATTTACCTTGCTCCGGCTCTGGTGTGGCAACCAACCCGTGCGACCAGCAGCCTACGTTCCGGCGTCCACGCCGGTCATACCCTTTGCTCTCCTATGTTCTTCCGTGAACTTTAGGTATCCTCTTATGGGGCCCTTGTTCGCATTGTTAGCCGCGCTGATTCCGGCGCTGCTAATTCTACCCTTTGCGTTCTTTGGTACGCGGCATTTGGCCGCGGGAGCACTTGCTGGTCAAGCAATGTCAGTTGAGAAAAGGCACCGCTTCCGACTGAGCCCGTTGGATGAATAGCGCCTGTGAATCACAGGTCATTCTCCTTCGTGAAACCAGAAGGTAAGGGTTATATGGCCTTGCCATTGCAGCATAACGGGCATTCACGCTATCGAACGCAATTCCGCAAATTGCTGGTTGAGTGCTAAAGCAAGCCGACGGTTGTGCACTGTTTCATATCAGAACCTGTCTCCTAGGGCTTCGGGGATTTGCGAAGCCGCACACCCTATTTCTTGCTGCCTATGATAAAGTGGCTTTCTAACTGATACATTCTTGCGGCATCAACAGGTAAGCGGCCGGCAAGGGGCGGGAACGCTGTTCTGCGGGTAGCGGTCTGCCAATCCTTCGTCGATAAATAGTAACATTGACATTCTGTTCGCAACGTTATTGAACAGGGTAGGTTGCTAACAGACCAGCGAGAACGCCAGCGTACTATCTGTCAGAAGCAACGCAAAACGCAACTCGTCATTCGAAAAATCAGATGTAAGGAGGAAGATGTCCTTGCTTAAGAGTACGCAAATGTGAACCCACTAACCTACCATGCCATGTTCAAGAAAATTTTTATATTCCTCGCGGCACTAAGCGCCATCAGTTGCGAAAAGCAAGGTGAACCCGATGGGAAACAGCAGCTTAAACCGCGTGTTTTGCAGGCCTCTTCGACTTATCAGGGGGTAAACTACGAACACGGCCTGCTTTCTTTTGTTGACCAAGCCGCTCTGGATAGAATTGCGGACCAACTTGCCGGGAATGTGCAAATGATTACGCCCAGTGCGTCCGCTTCCTCGAACGTCAACGGCAGTGACCCAGCAAACGGTGGTATCGTCCAACCTCCGCCTGGTGAGTACTCGGAGAGTGTCATTCAAGACAGTGTGCTGGTCGACTTTGAGCAGCAATTTCCTGGCTTTCACTCTACGCGCGCGGTGCTCGAAATAAAAAGGCGGCAGCTAATGGATGCGGACCAGTGGACAAACAATAACGACCCCGACGACTTTTACGTGGACAGCGACATTTTGCGCACATTCCTCAACAAGGATTTGGAACTGAAGGTTGGACCATCCATTTACGTGGTGGCCAACGAGAATTTAATCATCGAGATTCAGAATTCTGACTGGATGACGCTCGAAATGTACCGCAGCGGCGACCAAGCGTATCAAAACAGTCCCAACGTGGTCTATCACCACAGCGCCCCAAGCACACAGAATTCTGCGAACAGGCCCACAGATTGCGTGAGTGGCTTCACGGCATTGGGGCAATCCAACGGGTCCTCCTTCATCTTTGTGCCCGACATCAGCGACAGTCCAGATAGGGTATACAGGTGGGAGTTTGGCGACGGCACAATCTCCAATGCCCGTCAACCGACCCACCAGTACCTCAATCCCGGGTCTTACGTCGTTGTGCTCACCTTAGGTGGTTATTGCGGAGGATACAAGTCCTCCAAAGTGGTCACTACTGTTAATTCCAGCCAATTTTGCATCCTGCCCACTGATGCGCTCAATTTTAAAGTTTCCAATGTTGGCACAAGCTTTACCTTTGAATTGGCCCGGAACTACACCAGCAACCATACTTATACCTGGGACTTTGGGGATGGTGCCGTGGACACCTACCCGGCTGCGAACCGCACCGGCAGTTTTTACCATAATTACCTCCAGAGTGGAACCCTGACGGTCAAGATGTATTTGCGCAACGCCCAAGGCTGCGTGTTTCAACAAACTACCACCGTGACGGTGCCTGCGTCGAGCTGCATTACCCCAGGCTATTTTAACAGAGATAAGGAATTCGAGGAAAATTATTTACCCACCAAAAAATTCAAATACAAACTTTGGGCAACCAATGCCCCTTTCTACCACCGCGTGGGCGCTAAAACCAAAAATTTTGAGCGGAAAAACGGCAGATGGAGGGATTCAAAGGCCGCCCGCGTGTCCGCGAAAGTATTTGGCACCGAATATTTTAAAGACAACGGTGTGGATTGCGGCGGGGTCGGCAATACCTTTTCTCGAGAGAAAATCGAAACAAACGATGACAAAGCCAAAACGGACGTCGGCCTTGTGCATAAATTTCAGCTGAGAAAACAATCGTTGCGGTCTGCCCATTACGTGAAAGTCGACGGCAGAAGGTACAATTCAACCAGGCAACTGGAAATAGATTAACGGCTCCCCAGGCATTTTTAGCAGGCTGTTGGCTGTCGGCAGCCTGCTTTACCGTTATCAATCGTGAAAATACTACTTATCCTCCTCCTGGTGAGCGGCACGGAACAGGCCCTTGCGCAGCGTACCAAATTCGGCGTTTCCGCTGGGTTGGTCCGCAGTTTCGTGTACCCGCAAGGTTTTTCAACCAAGGGGCGCAACGATTTCGTGCACGCCGAGGGGCGGCTGGGCTACATGCTGGGGCTCAATGCCGAGCTGCCACTCGAAAGCAAAACCGCCCTCAACGCCGACCTGCGTTTTTTGCGCACGGACACGTTTTACGACGTGGTAGCGGTGGTGCCCACGTCCTTTCAAGTAGCGTACACGTGGCAAGCCGAACGATTTTCTTACCGCTTGTCCGTTGGGCTATCTCGGGTGCTGCTGGAGCGTGGCGACAAGCAGTTTCGGGTGTTTGGCGGTTTTCTGGCGGGGGTGGAACGGCAGCGGCTGCAATTCGACAACGCGGCGGTGAGCTTTTACGACGGACCCGTCAGCAACCTGTCCGTCGCGTTCGACTACACGGCCCCAAATCCCACGGTGTGGTCAGCCGGCCCCGAAGCGGGTGTTGGGCTGCGCTTGTACAAGGGCGTGGATTTCAACTTGCGCTACAATTACAACTTCACGCCGACCGCGCCGATTCGGTACGCGTCCACCCTGACCTACAACGGGCCGGCGGGCAGCCCCCGCCAGACCACGGGCACGGTGAAAGGCCGGCCCGTATTTGCGGCGGCTGAATTAGTGGTCTGGTTCAGGTAAAACGTGCTTTGGTTCGCAGCGTCGGCTTTCCGGGTGCTTAAGCATGTTCTTGTTAACCACCGCTCAAGGCCTACTCCGCCGCTGCGGCCGACGCGGCGGTTTCCTAGGGTTAGCGGTGCTGCTTGGCGTATTCCGACGGCGACACGTTGTAAATTTTCTGAAACGCCTTGCGGAAATACTTGCTGTCCTCAATGCCCACTTCCATGGCCACCTCCGAGACGCGCATGGGGGTTTGGGCCAGCAGTTGGGCGGCGCGCTTCAGGCGCACGTCGCGGATGAACTCGACGGCCGTCTGGCCGCTAATGCTTTTGATGCGCCGGTAAAAGACCGATTGGCTCATGGCCATTTCCCTCACCAGCACCTGCACGTTGAAGTCGGCGTGGTCGAGGTGCTGCTCCACCACGGCCATGGCGCGGGCCAGAAACTCGCGGTCGGCGTCGGCCACCACGATGTCGGGGGGTTCGAGCAGAATCTGGCGCTGGTAGAACTCGTGCAGCTTGCGGCGGTTGCGCAGCAGCGCGGCGGCCTTGGCCTGGAGCAGGGCGGGGTTGAAGGGCTTGCTCACGTACTCGTCGGCGCCCATGCCCAGGCCTTCCGGCTCGTGGGTTTCGGCGGTGCGGGCCGTGAGCAGCACGGGGATGTGCGCCGTTTTGGGGTGCTGCTTCAGGCGCTGGCACAGCTCCAGGCCGTCGCTGCGCGGCATCATCACGTCGCTCAGTATCAGGTCCGGCAGCTGGCGCAGGGCCGCGTCCCAGCCCGCCAAGCCGTCCTCGGCCGTGAACAGCTCGTAGTCGGCCGCGAAGAGCTGCTGCAGGTACTGGCGCACCTCGTCGTTGTCTTCCACCAGCAGCACGCGCGGCGGCCGGGCCGAGGACGCGCCGCTCGCCGCGAAGGCTTCGCAGGCGGCCCGTGCTTCTTCTGGTTCCGGTGCGGCCTCGGGCGCCAGCGGTGCGGCGGGCGCGGGTTCGGGCTGGTTGCCGGGCAGCGGGTGCTGGCGGCTAATGGATAGGTGCTGCTCAACGTGGCTGTCTGGCTCCATAGCGTCGGGGCAGGTGGCGGGCAAGGGCACGCTGCCACTCTCCGCGTTGCGAAAAGCCTGCAGCTCATTCACTTGGGTGAGCAGCTTGCGCGTTTGCTCCCGTATGATTCCCAATTCGTTGTGCAGGCTGGCTACGCGCCGGTACACGGCCACGCCCGCCAAGCCAATGGCCCCGTAGAGCAGGCAGGCCCAGCCGGTTTTCCACCACGGCGCCCGCACCTCAACCCGCAGCGAGCGCACCTCCTCCGACCATTGGCCTTCGCCCTGGCCGGCCTTCACCAGGAAAGTGTAGCGGCCGGGCGCCAGGTTGGCGAAGGCGGCCGTGCGCTGGCCCGCCGGCGGGTACACCCAGTCGTCGTGGTAGCCCTCCAGGCGGTAGGCGTAGCGGCTGCCCTGGGAATTAGCATCATCCACGGCCCCGAACTGTACCGAAAAGCCATTTCCCGAGCCCTCAATGGCCACCGTGAGGGCGCCGTTGTGGGAGAGGTCCTGGTCCGCGGTCAAGTCTGCGGAACGAGCGTCCCGAGGAGTCTCTTGCGCCCGCAATGGGCCGCCCAATGTGAGGAACAGGACCAGGAGCCAGGAAAGATGCGGCATGCGTACGAGGTATAGGTTGAGATATAGAACGCGCCTTACCGGCGGATAAAAGGTTAGCAAGGCATGGGAGGGAGTGAGGAATCACTTATACCCCAATACGCATCCGAAAGTAATTCACAATACAGAATTTATTTGTGGCTAAACGGCCAAATATTGGACGGGCTCGAATGCTTTTTGGGCCACACGGTCTGCAACTCTCCTTGTGCCAGTGGTTGGCGCGGGGCGGCCTCGTGGCTTGGCCAGATGGGGCGTGGTGCCTTCCCGGTTGCCAATCCCAACGCGCCGGCCAGTGGCCGGCACGCCGCAGCTCCCGGGGTGTAGCCACGCCCGGGCCGATAGGAGGATGGCACAAATTGTAAAGCATATAAAATAACATATATTATGAGTGCTTACGAAGCAACGCATTCCAACCCCCCTTTTCGCTATGCTCCAGAAACTGTTTCGCGTGTTGGGCCAGCTGTATGGCATGCTCTGGGCACTGATTCTGACGGCGCTGCTGGGAGTGACCGCCGTGGTGACGTGGCACTTTTACCAGGAGGAGCACATCCAAAGCCAGCTGCGCACCGGGGGCCAGCCCGTAACGGTGCGCATCGAGCGCACCGACCGGGCCCCGCGGGAGCTGTGGGACGCGCTGGGCAACGCCACGTACATCGGTTTCACCTACCACAACCGGCCCTACGAAACCCGCATGGTGTACGACACGGTATGGCTGTCGACCGGCGACCGGGTGACGTTGCGCTACCATCCGCAGCTGGACGTGTTCCGGCAACCGACCCTGGTGCCCCATTCCAGCCCGAGCCGCGTGGTGTCGCGCCTGGTGAAGTGGACCGTGGCCGCCGGGTTTACGGCCGAAACCAAGGCGCTGGGGCTCTTTGCCCTGGTGGCAGCGGCGTTGTTTTTCGTGGGCAGCGGCTTGCTCGTGACCCTTACGGGCTGGACGTTTATTCAGCGCCTGGCCCGCGTCGTGCTGGTGGTGGGGCTGGGAGTAGCGGCCGTGTTTTTCAGCTACAACGCCGTGGAGCAGTTCCGGTACGCGGCCCGGTTGCGGCAAGAAGGCCGGCCGATGACGGTGGCCGTGGTGGACACCGACCGGCGTACGCACGGCCGCAAAACAAGCTGGTACACCTACGAGGCCACCTTTCGGTACAACGGCCAGGAGCGCGTGGTGCCCATCGAGGAAGCCGACTATGAGCGGCTAAGCCCCCAAAACTCGCAGCTGACTGTTTACTACAACGCAGCCCTCGACGACTTCATCGCCGCCGGTTATTCCCCGTCGTGGTCGGAGGCGCTGACGCCGGGGCTTTTCTGGCTGCTCTTGCTGCTGGCCCTGCGCCCCACCCGCGCCCGGGTAGTACGTGGGGCGCCGGGCCCGCCGGTTGCTCCTGTTTAGGCCACCCTACACTACATAGACCATTGGCTCTGGTGAATTCAGCTCTGGGCGAGTCGCCTTCCCCGGTTTACAGGTACGACAGCCACCAGTAGGTGTGGTGCTGCTTGAAGCGCTGGTACCAGCGGCAGGGCCAGTACAGGGCCAGCACCACGGCCGCCCACACCAGGTAGGCCCGCGCCAAGCTGGGCTGGTAGCCCGCGGGCCAGTCGGTGGGTGAGGCAAACGCGAGGTTTACCGCTTGGCCAAACGCGAGCCTCGTCCAGACCCAAGCCGAGGCACTGACGAGCGCAAAGTGCAGCAGGTAGTAAAAGAAAGGCACCTGCCCAAAGGTGCGCAGGACCTGGCTGAGCCAGCCGGTTGCGGTTTCGGCCCGGCTGAGCAGCAGCAGCGCCACCCCGAGGGTGAGGCACACAAAGAGCAGCGAGGGCGGCGATTTGGTCACGTTGACGAAGGACAGCGCCGTGTGAAGCAGGCCTTGCGGCTGCACGCTCCAGGGCGACGGGTCGCCGTACCAATTGGTGGCGCGCAGCACCCCAAACAACACCAGCAGCCCCGCCCCGGCCCGCCGCAGCCGCCGGTTGCGCTCGGGCAGCGGCAGCCGAAACCACGGCCCCACCAGGTAGCCGGCCAGCATCACGCCCAGCCACGGCCCCAGCGAATACGCCACCAGTACTGGCTTGCCCGGCACCGGCAGCACAAACGGCCCGTTGTGCAGCAGCGCCCACCCGGCATTGGCCGCCGTGACGGGTTGGATATTCGGCAACAAATTGTGCCCGGCCAGGATGACCCCGCACAAGCCCACCAGCAGCCCGCGGGGCAGCCAGCGCAAGCCCGCCATCAGCACCATGCTGGCCCCAATCGCATAGATGACCAGCAGCAGTATCAGGGTATAATTCCAGCTCAGAATGAAGGTGAACACCACCACTTCCAGCAGCACCAGCCACGCCCCCCGCGTGAGCAGGAAGCGGCTCACCGCCGCCCCGTTGGGCTGCTTCTGCTCGTACAGATAAATGCTGCTGCCCGACAAAAACACGAAGGTGGGCGCGCAGAAATGCGTAATCCAGCGCGTGAGAAAAAGCAGCGCCGGCGCGTGGGCCACGTCTTCGGGCCGCACGGGCGTGATGCTCCAAAAGTCGCGGATGTGGTCGAGGGCCATGATGACCATCACCAGGCCCCGCACCACATCCAGGGCCTGAACGCGGGGAGTCGTCGCACGGGGAAGAACCAACGGAGGCGCAGCAAGGCTGGGAGTCATCAGCAGGGCAGGAGCGGAGGGGGACGTAAGAGCACGCGTTGCCCTGGCAATGTAACCAGGAACAACTTTGCCGCATTCCGCTGCGTGTGCCTCTGTGTGCGCTCTTCCGGAGTTTGACTCCGGAAGCAGAGCCGTTGCGGAGTTTCACTCCGCCCGCGTGGGGGCGTTAGCTATATGCCGGGGACTACAAGTCCCTAGCAGTCGGCTTCCGGAGTCAAACTCCGGAAGAGCGGGGGAGCGGGTAAAAGCTATTGCTCCAAAAGATGCGCAGTGTGGGCCTATTGCAAACGCGGCTAGCTAGCTGCCGCGCCGCTTCAGGTTGCATCGGGCTTGGTTGCGCGTGGGGCAGCAGAATGTGCTTGTGGAAAATGCTTGTGCCGCTTCGCGGTTTCAGGGGGAGGCAATTGGGGGGCCTAAATGGCCGCCAGAGTTGTTTAGGCGCCGACGCTTGGCTGGTGAGCAGAGGAGGGAAGCGGCTTAATGAAGAAGCACACGCGGGAGCAAAAGCAGTTTCGCGGTATTTGTTCCAGAAAAGTTGTTTCTTGGCGGTGCTTAAACGATTTTGCTGCAATACGCTTGGTCGTTGTTTGAGATACTGACTTCCCACCCTCTTTGCTCAGCTATGCCCCATCGTGTTGCCCTTTTGGGATTTCTGTTTGTAGCCGGTGCTGCCGCCGCAGCCCCGCCCAGTCGCGACTACCACCTGAAGTCGCCCGACGGCAAGCTGGACCTGCTGGTGCAAGTCGGCCCCACGCTGCGCTGGTCGGTGCAGCACGAAACCACGCCCGTCATCACGCCCTCGGAAGTCTCGCTGGCGCTGGCCGGCGGCGAGGTGCTGGGCAAAAACCCGGTGGTGAGCAGCGCCAAAACCACTTCGGTCAGCGCCACCATTGCGTCGCCCATTTACAAACGCAGCCAGATTCCGGACAATTACAACCAACTCATCCTGACGCTAAAGGGCGGCTACGGCCTGGTGGTCCGCGCCTATAACGACGGCGTGGCCTACCGCTTCTTCACGAGCCGCAAGGGCAGCCTGACCGTGCTCAACGAACAGGCTACCTTCAATTTTGCGCAAGACTACGAGTCGCTGATTCCGTTTGTGCGCGACCTGCGCGTGCCCACTGACCCCTACATGTCGTCGTTCGAGAGCCTGTATTCAGCCCAAAAGCTGTCGCGGGCCAAGAAGGATTCCCTGGCGTTTTTGCCGGCGCTGGTGGCCGTAGGCGAGCAGAAAAAAGCCGTCATCTTGGAAGCCGACGTAGAGGACTACCCCGGCATGTTTCTCAAGAGCACCGAGGCGCCGGCGTTGGGCCTGCACGGCGACTTTGCTCGCTACCCGGCCGAGGAGAAGCCCGGCGGCTTCCACAACATTCAGCTGGTGGTGCCCCGGCGCGAAAACTACATCGCCAAAACCCGGGGCTCGCGCACGTTTCCGTGGCGGGCGGTGGTCATCAGCGCGGAAGACCGGCAATTGGCCGACAACGACATGGTGTACAAGCTGGCGGCCCCGTCGCGGGTGAAGGACGTGAGCTGGATAAAGCCCGGCAAAGTGGCCTGGGACTGGTGGAACGACTGGAACATTTCGGGGGTCGACTTCCGGGCCGGCCTCAACACGCCCACCTACAAGCACTACATCGATTTTGCCGCCGCCAACAAGCTGGAGTACGTGATTCTGGACGAGGGCTGGTCAGAAGAAACCGACTTCATGAAGGTCTCGCCGAAGATTGATTTGGCGGAGCTCATTGCCTACGGCAAGGAGCGGAACGTGGGCCTCATCCTGTGGGCCAACTGGCGCTCGCTCACCGAGAAAATGGACTCGGCCTACAAGCAGTATTCCGCCATGGGCGTGAAGGGCTTCAAAATTGACTTTCTGGACCGCGACGACCAGAAGATGGTGCGCTCTTCGTACGAGTTGGCCCGCAAGGCCGCAGACTACAAGCTGCTGGTCGACTTCCACGGCATGCACAAGCCCGACGGCCTGCAGCGCACCTACCCCAACGTGCTGGGCTACGAGGGCGTGAAGGGCCTCGAAAACTTTAAGTGGACGCCCGACGACGACGTGCCGCGCTACGACGTGACCCTGCCCTACATCCGGATGATGGCCGGGCCCATGGACTACACGCCCGGCGCCATGCGCAACGCCACCAAGTCGGAGTACCACCTCAGCCATTCGCTGCCCATGAGCCAGGGCACGCGCAGCCACCAGCTGGCCATGTACGTGGTGTTCGAAGCCCCGCTGCAAATGCTGTCGGACAGCCCCACGGCGTACAAAAGGGAGCCGGAAAGCACCGACTTCATCGCCCAGATTCCCACGGTGTTTGACCAAACCGTGGCCCTCGATGGCAAGGTGGGCGAGTACGTAGCCCTGGCCCGCAAGAAGGCCGACACCTGGTACGTGGGCGCCATGAGCAACTGGACCGCGCGGGAAATGACCCTGGACTGCTCGTTTCTGGGCGATGGCAACTACGAAGCCGTCATCTTCCGCGACGGCGTCAACGCCGACCGCGACGCCACCGACTACAAGCGCGAAGTGGTGAAAGTATCGTCGAAAGACCGCCTGAAAATTGCCTTGAGCCCCGGCGGCGGCTGGGCGGCCCGCATGTACCCCGCCAAGTAGTAATGGCTTAGCTCGCGCTACCTGCGCAGTTTTCGACTGCGCCAATCGTATCAATCAGCTCCTATGCAAAGCTTGAGAAGAACCCTGGCGCTGGCCGCGCTGGGAGCAGTATTGCTGCCAGCAGTCGCGCAGCCCTCTGAGCCAGCGGATGCCGCTCCCCTGGCTCCGCCCGCTTCCGCAACGGCCGTGGCCAAGAAGCCAGGCTTCGTGCGCCGGCACGGGCAGCTGAGCGTGAAAGGCACGCAGCTCGTGGACAAAAAGGGCGAGCCCATCGTGCTGCGCGGCCTCAGCTTCGGCTGGCACAGCTTGTGGCCGCGCTTTTACAACGAGCAGGCCGTGCAGTGGCTGCAGCGGGACTTCAACTGCAACGTGGTGCGCGCCGCCATGGGCATCGAAGTCGGCAATCGGAGCTACCAGAAAGACCCGGCTTTCTCGGTGGAGCGAACCACGGCGGTGATTGACGGCGCCATCAAGGCCAACGTCTACGTCATCGTGGATTGGCACAGCCACAACATCAATTTGGCAGAGGCGAAGGCCTTTTTCGGAGAAATCTCGAAGAAGTATGGCAAGCGCCCCAACATCATTTACGAGGTGTTCAACGAGCCTGATTACGAGACTTGGGACGAGGTGAAAGCTTACGCCGAGGAAGTCATCAAGGTCATTCGGCAAAACGACCCGGACAACGTCATCTTGGTTGGTTCGCCGCATTGGGACCAGGACGTGAACCTGCCCGCCGCCAACCCCATCAGGAACCAGCAAAACCTGATGTACACCATGCATTTCTACGCCGCCACGCACCAGAAGGCCCTGCGCGACCGCACCGACGAGGCCCTGAAAAGCGGCCTGCCAATTTTCATCTCCGAATCGGCGGGAATGGAAGCGACGGGCGACGGACCCCTCAACTATGCGGCCTGGCAGGAGTACATCGACTGGATGGAAGCCCATCGCCTGAGCTGGGTCACGTGGTCGGTGTCGGACAAGGACGAAACCTGCTCCATCCTCAAAAAAACGGCCAGCGACACCGGCAATTGGAAGGATGAAGACTTGAAAGAATCCGGCTTGAAAGTGCGCGAATACCTGCGCAAATACAACGTGGAGAAGTAGGCTTGCTAGCAGCCAGGGCATGCTAAAGTTGAGCGTACGTCCTTATCAAAGCACGACGGGCTACTAAACGCGGCGGCCCTGTCATCCTGAGCGCAGCGAAGGACCTCCTCACGTTGAACGGCTTGCACACACAAAATGTGCAGGCGTGAGACGGTCCTTCGCTGCGCTCAGGATGACAGGGCCGCGCAGTTGTGATGCTTTTTTAAAGGAGCAAATGTTGCTTTGCAAGCCGTTTACCGCGCCGCGGTCAATCGGTCGGCTTCGTTGATGCTCATCAGGGTGATGTTGCTTTTCTTGATGGGCTTGCTGGAGCGGAAGGTGATGGTTTTCTCGGTGCCGGGAATCAGGTCGAAGTAGTTATCGGAGAAGATGATGGCGTCGTCGCCGGCCGAAACGCGCAGGTTTTTGGCGAGTTTAGTGCCCGTGAGTTTGAGCGTGTAGGCGTCTTTCTCCTTGCCTTTGCTCAGCGTGTAGCGGATGGACGGCTGGGTGAGCTTCAGGTCCTTGGGCAGCTCAAAATACAGGCAGTTTTGGGCCAGCTCCTCGTTCTGGTTCAGCAGGCGCACATCGAGAACCACACTGTTGCGGTCGGCGCCCTTTAACGCTTCGGCCACCGGCACTTTGTAGACGTTGGTGCTGGTGTTGGCCGGCACGTTCACGGTGAGCTTGTTTTCGTTGAGCACCTTGCCGCTGAAGTCCAGCAGGCGAATTTGCAGCTGGGCCGTCACGGGTTGCAACTGGTCGGACACGACGAAGACGTTCACCGAATCCTTGGTGATGATGGGCGACACCAGCAGGGGTTCGAAGGCGCGTTTCGAGACGTATTGCTGGGCCTTCCAGAAGCCGTTGTAATCCATGCTCGACCACGAGGCGGCGGGCCAGCAGTCGTCGATTTGCCAGTACAGCGAGCCCATGCAGTAGGGCTTGGCCCGGCGGTGCGCCTCAATGGCCAGCTTGATGGCTTCGGCCTGCAGCACCTGGCCGGTGTAGAGGAAATTGGGGAAGGCCGTGGGGACCTTGTACCAGGCTTTCATGTACATCAAAATCCCCTCGTTGCCCACGTAGGAGCGTTGGTGGGACTTCATGATTTCGGAGTTGATGTCGTAGTCCTTGGGCAGCGAGAAGGACTTGATGGTTTGCATGTCGGGAAACGACTGAAAACCGTACTCGCTCATGAACGGGCCAATGTTGGTGAGGTACAATTCGATGGGCTTTTTGCCGCCCCACACTTCCCAGAAATGCACGTCGCCGGAGGTGCGGCTGTCTTTGTTGGTGTGCGACCAGTTCGTGGGCTGCGGCGACGTGGACCAGTAGAATTTCTCGTCGTCATACCCCTTCACCGCGGCGGGCAGAATGCTGTGGAACACCTCTTTATAAGTGTTCACAATGCTCATCGAGTCCGCCCGGGTACGGAAGGCGCCCTTGGCCGTGTTCCAGTAGTTGGAGCCCATATAGGCGGCTATTTCGTTGTTGCCGCACCACATGGCAATGGCCGGGTGGTTGCGCAGGCGCTTCACGTTTTCCACGGCCTCTTCGTAGATGTTTTGCTTGAAGGTTTCGATGGGCGGCACCATGGCGCAGGCAAACATGAAGTCCTGCCAAATCAGGATGCCCTTCTCGTCGCACAAGTCGTAAAACAGGTCGTTTTCGTAGATGCCGCCGCCCCACACGCGCAGCATGTTCATGTTGCTGGCCACGGCCGTGTTGATGACGTGCTCGTAGCGTGCCTTGTTCACGCGGGGCAGGAAGTTGTCCTGCGGAATGTAATTGGCGCCCTTCATGAACATCTTCACCCCGTTCACCAGGAAGTAGAATGAGTTGGCCTTGGGGCCGGACTCCTGCACCACCTCCACGGTGCGCAGGCCGCGGCGCACCTGCTTTTCGGTCACGGTGGTGGCACCGTCTTTCAGCACTGCGCGGAAGGTGTAGAGCTTTTGGGCGCCGTAGCCGTTGGGCCACCACAGTTCGGGCTTGGGCAGCGCGAAGCTGCACACCAGGTTCGTCATGCCCTTGTCCAGGTGCACCGGCTGGGAATAAACGGGCGTGGTGGAACCGTCCACCAGCACTTCCAGCTGCTTGGTGCCGTCCGTCAGGCTTTCCACTTCCAGGCGGGCTTCCAGGTCGGCCTGGTCAGAACTCAGTTTTTTCTGCTTGACAAACAGGTCCTGGATGCGGGCCGCGGTCATGGGCGCCAGGTACACCGGCCGCCAAATGCCCGACGTCACCAGGCGCGGGCCCCAGTCCCAGCCGTAGTGGTAGCCGGCTTTGCGGGTGAACACGCTCACCTTGTTTTCGCCGGGCCCGGCCTGGTCGTTGTCGCTGGCCGGCACCCGAAACGGCAGGCTCTTGAACAGCTCGTCGCCCTTCACCATGGGCGCGTGGAAGTACACCCGCAGCGTGTTGTTGCCGGCTTTGAGCTGCGGTTTCACGTCGGCTTTCCACTGCCGGAACATGTTGTCGGCCACAATGACCTTGGCGTCGTTCACGTACACGTCGGCGTAGGTGTCCAGCCCGTCGAAAGTGAGGTAGAGCTTGTCGGAGCCGAGCAGCTTGTCGTCAACGGCAAACGTGGTTTTGTATTCCCAGTCCGTCTTGCCAATCCACTGCTGTTCGCGCTCGTTGACGCGGTAGAACGGGTCCTCTATCTGCTTGGTGGCCAGCAGGTCGGTGTGCACTGTGCCGGGCACCGTGGCCTGGCTCCACTTGGCGTCGCCGGCTTTGCGGAATTCCCATTTGCCGGTAAGCGAGAGGGGTTTTTGGGCCTGCGCGCGGCCGCAAAGCAGCGCCAAACACAGCACCCAAAAAAACTTATTTTTAAACGCGAGCATGTTCATCTTTTGGTGGGAATTACAAGGCATAGAAGTGAGTAGGAAAAGCGGTTAGAGCGCCGGCCGCTGGGCCGCGGCCACCGATTTGATGGTGAGCACGCCGGTTTTCAGGCCCGGCGCAGTGGCCGTGAGCGTGATGTCGCCGGCCGCGGCCGTGGTTTGCACCAGCACTTGCGCCAGGCCATTGAAGGTTTTGCGCTTCCAGGCGGGGGCCGGAAGAATCACCTGCACGGTGCCGGGATTGGTATTGGGCGTATCCCAGACCTGTTTTTTGAGCAGCGGGGTGGCCACGAAAACAATGCTGTTTCGGCCGGGCTTCAGCAGCTTGGCGTCCAGCACGAAGCCGTCCTTGGCGGCCTGTTCGCCGGTGAGGTTTTGGGCAATGGCTTTGCCGTTGACGTAGATGCTTTGCTCCCGGCCAATGGGCTGGTAGAAGAACGTAACCCGGGCGCCGCTCAGGTCTTGCGGCAGCTCGAAGCTGCCCCGGCTGACGTACACTTTCGCAGTGGGCACGAGCTGCGTGGCGTCGTACTTCCGCGCCTTATTGGTTTCCCAGGCCGAATCGTCGAAAGTGGCCGCTACCTCCGGCCCGGCGCTCATGCTCTCGGCGCCCCGCTCCTTCAGGTTGGTAATGGGCAATGACTGCACGCTCTCCAGGTACTTATCGGCCTCCAGCGAAGTAGGGTCGCCGTTGCCCACGCCAATAATGCGGCCGGGGCCACTCAGGCGGAAGGTAATTTCCTGGTTGGCGGTGGGCACCGGCAGCTTGTTGTTGTCCCGCAGCCGCACCGTGACAACGGATAGGTCCTCCCGGGTGGCCTGCACCGTCGGCCGGTCGGCCGTGAGCTGAATGGCGGAGGCTTCGGCCGTGGTGCGCACCACGTCGGTGGCAATCTTTTTGCCGTTGCGGTAGCCCACGGCTTCCAGCGTGCCGGGGGCGTAGCTCACCTTCCATTCCAGGTGGGAGTTCTTGGGCATGGCCTGCTTGCCCAGGCTCTTTTTGTTCAGGAAAAGCTCGACTTCGTCGCAGTTGCTGTAGGCCCACACGTCAATGGGCTGGCCTTCGCGGCCGGGCCAGTTCCAGTGGGGCAGCAGGTGCAGCACCGTTTCGTTGGTCCACCACGACTTCAAATACCAGACGTTGTCCTTCGGGAAGCCGCACAAATCCATCATGCCGAAATACGAGGTAATGGACGGCCAGCCAAACGGCGTGGGCTCGCCGCGGTAGTCGAAACCGGTCCAGATGAACATGCCCGCCAGGTAGGGCCGCGCGGCGTAGTGCTGCCAGCCGCCCTCGATGCTGTAGAACTTCGGGTTCGGCTTCGCATCGTAGGCCGCGGCGTAGTGCTTGTCGTTGTCCCGGACGTAAATGCCGCGGGTGGCGTGGGTCGAGCCTTCCTCGGTACCCATGCTGGGCTGCTTGGGGAACTGGGCGTGCTGCGCGTCGGTGTCGCCTTGGCCAATGTAGTTGAAGCCCATCACGTCAATCACCGTGGACGTGCCCTTGCCCCAGCCCCCGCTGATGGCCACCGAAATGGCCCGCGTCGAGTCGATGGTTTTGGCGTAGGCCTGCATGGTGGCCCCAATGCGGGCGCCCAGCACGTTGCTCTCGATGGCCCATTCCTCGTTGCCAATCGACCAGCTGATGACGCTCGGGTGGTTGCGGTCGCGCACCATCAGCCGCTTCAGCTCGCCCAGGTTTTGCTGCGTGATGCCCATGAGGCGATTTTCGTCGATGACCAGCATGCCCATCCGGTCGCAGGCGTCGAGCAGCTCGGGCGTGGGCGGGTTGTGCGAGGTGCGGTAGGCATTGCAGCCAAACGCCTTGAGCTGGGCAATGCGCCAGGTTTGCAGCGCATCGGGCAGGGCCGCGCCCACGCCGGCGTGGTCCTGGTGGTTGTTGGTGCCGGTCAGCTTCACGTGCTTGCCGTTGAGGAAAAAGCCCTCGTTGGCGTCGAAGCGAATGGTGCGCATGCCAAAGCGAGTCTTGTATTGGTCGACCTCCTTGCCGCCCTGCCGCACCCGCGTCACCAGCGTGTAGAGGTAGGGCGACTCCAACGACCACAGCTGCGGCCCCGCCACGGGCAGGCGCACCGTCATGTCCTGCTGCGCCGCGCCGGCCAGCCGCACCTGCGCCACCTGCCCCGTGGCCACGGTTTTGCCGGCGGCGTCCACCACGTCCTGCACCACGTCGAAGGTTTGCGCCGTGGTGCTGCCGTTCACGATGGTGGCCTGGGCGGTCACCGTGCCGGCATTGCTAGCCAGCTGCGTGGTAACAAACGTGCCGTTGGGCGCCACGTGCACGGGTGCGGTTTTGCTCATCCACACGTGGCGGTAAATGCCGGCGCCTTCGTAAAACCAGCCTTCTTCCATGGTGGCGTCCACGCGCACGGCCACCACGTTGTCGCGGCCGTCGTAATGCAGGTAGTCCGAAATGTCGTACTGGAAGCCGTGGTAGCCGCTGGGCTCGGTGCCCAGGTAATGCCCGTTCACCCACACAATGGAGTTACGAAACGCCCCGTCAAATTCCAGGCTAATGCGCCGGCCCAAGTCCGTGGCCGGCACCTTAAATGACTTGCGGTACCACCCCACGCTGGCGTTCGGAAATGCCCGGCCAATGGCCTTGAAGCCATGGCTGAAGCTGGCCTTCTCGCTAAAAGGCTGCTCCACCGCCCAGTCGTGCGGCAGGTCGAGCACGCGCCAGCTGCGGTCGTCGAAACCGGGAGCCGCGGCGCCGTCGCCGTAGCCGGTTTTGGCGAGGTAGGAGAAGTAACTAGTCCCGTTGTCGAAGTCCTGCTTGGTGTCGGAAGGGTGGCCGTAGGCGAAGCGCCAACCAAAGTCCAGGAGCAGGCGCTCGCGCCCGGCAAGCTGCTGGCTGTAAGATGAAAAAGGCAGAGTAATTCCGACCAGTACTAACAAACAAGTAAGCAGGCGGCGTGAAAACATAGGGGGCAAAGACGGGCTAAGCGTTGGGTGCAACTAGCGTTGTTGGTGCGCTGCTACGACGCGTTGGATGACAAAAGCGGCGTTCCAAAACCTGGCTCCAACAGTCATTACTGAATCAATTTTCCAAGTCAAGACAAGCCCTTCGGACCGGCCACGCAGCACAATCGTTGATGAACTGCTAAATGGTTTTAGCAATTTTCTTGCAATCTATGTAAACTTGAGCCAAGACAAAGGATTGTGGGAGAATTCTCAAGTCTCTTTTGCCTACGCGCCCACACAGTGCTTTGAAAGAGCACAAGGACCTTTCAGTAAAGATGTCCCATTTACCCGGCGCGAACTTTCTGCCCGAAGGCCACCCAAAATTGGGTCGTTAAACCTTGCCGGTTAGTGCTTTTTCCAATTATGCACAGCCTTTAGAGCGAGAGCGCTTCGCAGGGTCCCCTAAATGCGGAAAGCATCAAGCAGCGCCCGCAAGTCGCGAATACGGCTCTCGACTTGGGTCAGGAAGTCGGCCGGAACGGGCACTTGGGTGCCGTGGCGGGCAAACAGGTAGCGAACCAGGGCGTTTAGGGCCTGTACTTCTTCCAAGAGCTCGGCGCTGAGGCGGGCCCACTCGGCCTCGCCCGTTTCGGGCTGTTGGCGGCAGAGGTGCCGCACGGCGATGGTGCGGCTCACCAGCGCCGCCAGCAACTCCAGAATGTGCTGCTCGTCGGGGGTAAAGGTGCGGGGGGCGCGGTCGATGATGCACAGCGTGCCGAGGGGGCGCTGGTCGGGCAGGCGCAGCAGGGCACCGGCGTAAAAGCGCAGGTTGTTGGCTTCGGCTGCTTGGAGGGCTTCCGAGGGAATGTGGGGTTGTTCGAGGGCTAGGTCGTGGTAAACCACGGCCCGCGACAGCGCGATGGCGGTAGAACAGATGGCCTCAGCCCGGGGCTGCTGGTCGTTGCCGGGCATGCCCACGTTGGCGGGGTAGTACACGTCGTCTTCCTCAACCACAGAAATGAGGGAGATGGGCAGGCTGAAAATGCGGGCCGTGAGGGCTACAAACTCATCAAACACGGGCTCGGTAAGGGCCGGCAGCACTTCGTAGGCCCGCAGGCTGCGGAGCCGGGCGGCTTCGTCTTCGGGCAGGTGGGAAAGCGGGGTAGTCGCCAAAGGGAAAATGGAAGAATAAAAGACCAGTAAAGTAATAGGCCGAAGCACCAAATTGCGAAGATAGAGTCAGCCATGGCTGTGCGCAGCAACTTATTACGGCGGCGCGCTTCGGGCTGCCAAAATGGCTTTTAGCAGGGAGTTGAATTTTTTCTTTAGCAAGGCCTGGGCGGGAAAGTCGGCATCCCAATGACCTTGCCTGAACTAGGCGCCAGCGAAACGTGGTGAGGCGACCAAAAAGCAAAGGAGGCCGTGAGCAATCACGGCCTCCTTTGTAAATGCGCTAATCAATAGCCGCTTAGTCTTGCAGCACGAGCTTGGTGGTCTTGCTCTGCTTGCCCGACACGAGGCGCGCCATGTAGAGGCCCGCGGCCAAACGGCCCCGGTTGAACTCGTACGAGAAGGTCTCGTCGGCTTCGCCGGTGCCCTCGGCCACCACGGCCACCGTCACGCCGCGGACGTCCATCACCTCGAGGCGGTAAGCGCCGCGCTGTTTCAGGGTGAAGGAGAGCGTGGTGCGGGTATTGGCGGGGTTGGGGGCGGCCGTCAGCAGCAGGTTGTCAGCGGCGGCTTCAATGCCGTTCAGGCTAGATTTGTCGGCGTCGCGGCATTCGCCCACCATGTCGCCATGGGCCAGGTGGTCGGCCACGCCCGAGGCGGCAATGCAGAGCACCTTGCCTTTGTGGCACACCTGCACTTTGTCCAGCTTGTTGCCGCAGCGCACGTCTATCACGTTGATGGTCACCGTGGCCGTGCGGGTGCACAAGGCCGTGTTGACGGCCTTCACCGTGAAGGTGTAGGTGCCGGCGGCCGTGGGCGTGAACACCGGGTTGGCAATGTTGGGGTTGCTCAGGCCAGCGGCCGGCGACCAGGTGTAGGCGAAGGTGGGGTCGCCGCTGGCCGTCAGGGTCACGCTCTGGGCGCCGTAGCCCAGGTAGATGGTCTTGGGGGCCGCACCCGTAAAGCCGGCGTTGGCGGGCGATACGGCAATGGTGGGCGCCGAGCAAGCATAGATGGGCGGCAAGTCGAAGGCCTCAACTTGGTCAATCCGGCTGGTGCTCAACCCCTGCGTGGCGCTGAACCCGAGGCCGCGCCGCGCAAACACGCGCCAGATGAGCTCCTGGTTGGCGCCATTGTAGTCGGCCACGTCGGCCATCAAAATGGCGTTGCGGGCGTCCACGAAACCGGGGCTGCACACTTGCATCTTCAGGCCGTCCATCACCAGCTGCATGGCGATGTTGTTGCCGCCTTTGCCGCGGTAGAGGTCGGTGGAATAGCCGTACTTGTCCACCAGGGCCCAGTTCAAATCCCAAATCATGGTGGCCCACACAAACCCGATGCCGTGCGGCTGCGAGATGCCGGCGGTGTTGTTGGTGGCGGCGTAGGTGAAGTTGTTCACCGCAAAATCGGTGCTGTACGGCGCGGGGCGGATGCCGCGGCCCGTGGTGGGCTGGCCCGAGGCGTAGGTGCCGATGCCGCGCACTTTGGCGCCGGTGTCGCCGGGCTTGATGGTCATCATCAGGCCGAACCAGTCGCTCCAGCCTTCGCCGGCTTGCTCGGCGTTGCTCAAGCAGTTCACAATGTTGGGGCCGCCCGTGAGGCGGTTGGAAATGCCGTGGCCGTACTCGTGGGCAATGATGCCGTTGTCGAAGTCGCCGTCAATTTCCGGACCTGCGCCGTCGTTTTTCAGCGCCACGGTCACTTCCGTCTGCGCGTTCAGCAGGCCGCGGATGGTTTGGCCGTCGGCTTGGCTAATCATGACGGCCGGAATGACGATGGCCGGCAAGGGGTTCACGGGCGTGCCGCCCATCACAATGGGGGCGCCGGGGGCGTTGTTGATGACCACCACGGCAATGGCGCCGGCCTTCTGGGCGTTCTGCACTTTGTCGGAGAAGCCGCAGCTGCCGCGGTACACCACCGCAATGTTGCCGCTGATGGCCGCTGCGTTGGTGAAGTCGGCGCAGCCTTCTTCGGGCACGCCCGGCGTGGCCGGGGGCACGGTGGGGGGAGGCGTGGTTTGGGCCAGCACCAGTTTGCCGGTCACCGGGGTTGGCGTCAGCTTGCGGCTGAAAGAGCCTTCAACGGCGGGGTAGCTGCCGGCCACGCTGGCCGGAGCGGTTACCCGGAACGTGTTGCGGTCGGGAATGCCGTTCCACAAATACATCTGCATGCGGGGGCGCTGCCCGTCGCGCGGGGTGCCGAAGTTGGCGTTGTTGCGGGTGGTGACGCCGGGCGGCGGCACCGGAATGTTGCGGCTGTCTTGGGCTTCGGCGCGCACGTCGTCGTTGCCCAGGCCGCCTTTGCTGTAGTTGTTCACCTGGAAGCTGCCAAAGGCCTCGGTGAGGCCGTACTGGTACCACAGGTCGTGCATGAGGTTGTTCCAGTAGAACAAGTTGGTGATGGCCGCGTCGCGGTACGCCACCGGCTGTTTGGTGAGGTCGACGGGGTAGTCAAACAGCAGCGTCGGGCTGCCGTCGGGGCTGTAGTTGGTGGCCAGGCCGTTGTTGTCCGGGTCTTCGTAGGCGTGCGCGTTGTTGCCGCGCGTGATGGTGAACTCGGCCCCGGTTGCGCCGTTGGTGTCGTGCCAGCCAAACGGCGAGGCAGCGGCGTCCGCGGCATCGCCGCTCACCATTGCCCGCGGGCCGTGGCTGGGGCTTTCCGTCACCAGGGGGTATACCCGGTAGGCATTGGACGTGGGGTCGGCCAGGGCCGCCGCAAAGTTGAAGTTCTTCGACGCCGCCACGGCGCGCGCGTGGGTGGCGTGCATGGCCGTGCCGCCGGCGCCGTCATTGTCGAACTCGCAATGCACCACCAGGTTGTTTTTGTCGAGGAAGGCGCCGGTGGCGGCATCCACGCGGACGTCCCACCAGTCTTGCGCGTCCAGCGTGTAGATGGTCACCTCCCAGGCCAGGCGCAAGCTGCCGTCGGCCATGGGCTGGTACACCATCCGGGCCGGAATGGGCTCCAGCGAGATGCCAGCTGGCGAAAACACCGTTTCGCCGTCGGCGCCGCTCGGCTGCTTCTGCACCGCCAGCGACTGCTTCATGGTGAGGCCCAAGTGCCGGGCTGCGGCCGCTACGGCCGCTTGCGCCGTGAGGGTGCTGCCCTTGCTGGCGGCCACGCGCCGGCTGGCGTCTTTCTCAAACCGGTCGCCCAGGTTCAGCACCTTGCCGTCCTTGGTCAGGTTCAGGTTCGACACCGCGTTGTGAATGGCAATGCCGTTGAACGTCTGCTGGAGGTAGAGGTGCTTGACGCCGTTGTTTTTCGACACCAGTTCGTTGCTCAACTCCAGGTTGGCAATGTCGGCGTCGGTTAGCCGAAGGGCTTGTTTGTTGCTCCGCAAGTGGTCGAGAGCCGCTTGAGGCAGGGCTTTTTTGGCGTCGGGCGCCTTGTTTTGGCTATAGGAGGCGTGCCCCCCGGTTAGTAGAAGGGCAGTCAGGCCAAGCCGAGCTACCGTTGGTAGGTGTTTTTGCATTTGTTTCCAAATAGGTGAGAGTGGTATATAAAGCGTACTAAAAGTAGGTACGACTATGAATATTTTCATCAAATCCTCGTTTATGTTGACACAAATCACATAATGTTGTTGTTTTTATAAAATATTAATAATTGAATAAATATGTGAGCGATACCGCGCTGCGCTCAGGCTTAGCAGTACAGTCGAGCTTATCGGGTAGTCCTATCATGCTTCGCGTCACAGCTGCTGACACAAGCACCTGCGGTTCCGTTGCTACCAAAGCCACTTTGGAGAGTAGCTTCGTTCTGCTGCGTCACTGGACTTGCAGCGCCATTCTACTTCCCATGCCCAACCTTCTCGCAGTGCTGATGCGCCAGCCTGCCCGCTTTTGTTCTCGCCTCCGTGCCCGGCGCTGGAGCGCCTTCGCCGCCTTGCTTATAAGTTGCGCCTTGCGGGCGCATGGGCAGCCCAGCAGCACCGCGCTGCTGCTACGCCCCGCCGCCGTTTTCGACGGCCAGGAACTACACCCCAACTGGGTGGTGCTGGTGGAAAACGACAAGATTGCCGCCGCCGGCCCCGCGGCCCAGGTAAGCCTGCCCGCCGGGGCCCGCACCCTCGACTTGCCCGGCCTGACCCTAATGCCCGGCCTGATTGAAGGGCACTCGCACCTGCTGCTGCACCCCTACAACGAAACTTCCTGGAATGACCAGGTGCTGCTAGAGTCGCAAACCGTGCGGGTGGCGCGGGCCACCGTGCACGCCCAGCGCACGCTGCTGGCCGGTTTCACCACGGCGCGCGACCTCGGCACCGAGGGCGCCGGCTTTGCCGACGTGGGCCTGAAGCAGGCCATCACCCAGGGCATCATTGCTGGGCCGCGCCTGCTGGTGGCGGGCCGCGCTTTGGTGGCCACGGGCAGCTACGGTCCCAAGCTCTCGGGCGACGCCGACGTGCCGCAGGGCGCGCAGGAAGCCGACGGCGTGGACGGCATCATCCGGGCCGTGCGCGAGCAGATTGGGCGCGGGGCCGACATCATCAAGGTGTACGCCGACTACCGCTGGGGCCTGAACGGCACCGCCGCGCCCACGTTCTCGCAGGAAGAACTGGCCCTGATTGTGCAAACGGCCCGCTCGGCCGGCCGGGCCGTGGTGGCCCACGCCGTGACGCCCGAAGGCATGCGGCGCGCCATCCTGGCCGGCGTGGAAACCATTGAGCACGGCGACGACGGCACCCCCGAAATATTCCGGCTGATGAAGCAGCGCGGCGTGGCCCTGTGCCCCACCGTAGCCGCCAACGACGCCATTTCCCAATACCGCGGCTGGAAAAGAGGGCAGGACCCGTTGCCCCCGCGGCTGCAGGAAAAGCGCCAGAGCGTGCAACACGCCCTCAAGGCTGGCGTGACGCTGGCCATGGGCGGCGACGTTGGCGTGTTTGCCCACGGCGACAACGCCCGCGAAATGGAGCAGTTGGTGCGCGACTACGGCCTCACGCCGCTGCAAGTGCTGCGCCAGGCCACCCTCGGCAACGCCCAAATTTTTCACCTCGCCGACCGCGGCAGCATTCGCCCCGGCCTGCTGGCCGACCTGGTGGCCGTGGCCGGCAACCCCACGCAGGACGTGGCCGCCGTGCGCAACGTGCGACTGGTAATGAAGGGCGGCATGCTCTACAAGCAGCCGTAGTTTTAGTGGTTAATGGTGAATGATTAATTGGGCATAGCCGCCGTTAATGCAAAATCCATTAACCCCTGACCATTAATCATTCACTACTAACAAGTTAGTTTGCCCGGCGCACGCTGCCACCCCCGCTGCTGCTGGAATTGGCAACGCGGGCGTTGCCTTTGTAGCGAATGTCGCTGCCGCCCGAAGCGTTGGAAGATAGTTCGCCGTCCACGGTTAGGTTGATGTCGGAGCCGCCGCTGGCTTGCACCGTGGCCGTGTTGCTGCGCAACTCGAAACCGTTGTAGTCGGAGCCGCCGCTGACGTCTACTTTCTGCCGTTCTACGCGGCCCGAAAGGTCCACGTCGCTGCCTCCCGATGCTTGAATGCTCAGGGTTTTGGCGGTCAGAGTCATCTTGACGTCGGACCCGCCGCTGGCGTCAATTGTGAAGTTATCGGCCGAAAAATTGGACTGGCCTTTGGCATCGGCGCCCCCGCTCAACGCCACGCCCGAGAGCCGCGGACAGGTGATGTAGACCGTGGCCTTGCGCTTGCTGCTCAGCAGGTTTCGCCACGAGTAGTTCCGCTCCCAGCCAATTTTCAGGGTGTTGCCGTCCAATTCGGTCACGATGTGCTCCTGGGCTTCGGGCGCCGCTTCCACCACCACGGAGGTATTGGAACCTTGGCTCAGCACCACGTCGATGCCGCCACTGGAGCTCACCATTTGGAAGTCGCGCACCTGCCGCGACTGTTTTACTTGGGCTTGCGCCGTCCAGGAGGCGAACGACACTGCGGCCACGGCCGCAGTCAGAAAGAGTGTTTTCATGACAAAAGCAGAATAAAGGTGTAAATGGCTTGATGTTAGAAACCGCAATGTGGTTGCTTGGCTTGCCTCAAGTTACTGATTCATGCCTAATTGCATGCATATCAATAGAGCTCCAATACTCCACTTTCCGGCGAGTCGACCAGCGCCTGTATATCGGTGAAGTGCTTTCTGAGCAACTCGCCTAAAAAACGGGTGGACTGGTTGCCCGTCCGCAGCATCAGCACTTTCGGTGGAAATCCCCACACCCCGGCAAACCGGTAAAAATCTTCATCATTTGTAATAACCAAATAGCCCTCGGCCTTCGCCCACTCCCAAATTTCCCGGTCAGCTGCCGCACCAGTCGGTAGGAAAGGTTGGCGTCCAGCAGCCAGTTCATCTAAGCAGCCAGCTGACGGGTGCGCTGCTCGATGTTGGCCGCAAAAGCCAACGCTGCCTGGATGTGCGCCAACGTTAATTCCGGGAAGTCCTCTAGGATTTCTGCATTTGTCATGCCCGAAGCCAACCAAGCCAAAATATCCTGCACCGCAATGCGAGTGCCCACAATGCAAGGCTTGCCGAAGCGGATTTCGGGCCGGGTGCTGATAAGGTCGTGCGCGTAATTCATGGTTCTAAAACTACGAAACGAACAAAGAAACGCCGCGTGCCCGGCCGGCTATTCGCGCTTGCCCTTCAGCATGGTCTTGAGCGCCGCTAGCTCGTCACGCAGCTTAGCGGCCTGCAAGAAGTCGAGCTCCTTGGCGGCGGCTTCCATCTGCTTTTCGGTGGTTTTGATGAGCTTTTCTAGTTCCGGGCGCGTCATCATGGCCACCACGGGCTCGGCGGCCAGGGCCAGGGCCGTGCCGCCATCGTCGGGGCCGGCGTAGCCCTGGGTTTCGATGACGCGGTAGTCCGACAAGGCCGTCTGGCCCAGAATTTCGGCGTGGCTCTTGCGCACCGTGCGCGGCGTGATGCCGTGCTCCTGGTTGTAGGCCAGCTGGGTGGCGCGGCGGCGGTTGGTTTCGTCGATGGCGCGCTGCATGGAACCGGTGATGCGGTCGGCGTACATAATCACCTTGCCCTTGTCGTTTCGGGCGGCCCGGCCCATGGTCTGAATCAGGCTGCGCTGGTCACGCAGAAAGCCTTCTTTGTCGGCATCGAGAATGGCCACGAGGCTCACTTCCGGCAAGTCAAGGCCTTCGCGCAGCAGGTTCACGCCGATGAGCACGTCGATTTCGCCCAGGCGTAGCTTACGCAGGATTTCCACGCGGTCGAGCGTTTTCACGTCGGAGTGCACGTACTCAACCTTGATGCCCAGGCGGTCCATGTACTTGCTCAGTTCCTCGGCCATGCGCTTGGTGAGGGTGGTCACCAGCACGCGGTCGCCCATTTTCACGCGGTTGTCCACTTCGTCCAGCAAGTCGTCAATCTGGTTAACGCTGGGCCGGATGTCAATCTCGGGGTCGAGCAGGCCCGTGGGACGGATGATTTGCTCCACCACCACGCCGCCGGCCTGGGTCAGCTCGTAGTCCGAAGGCGTGGCCGACACGTACACGGCCTGCCGGAACATGCTCTCAAATTCGTTGAAGGTCAGTGGCCGGTTGTCCAGTGCTGAAGGCAGGCGGAAGCCGTATTCGATGAGGGCGGTTTTGCGGCTGCGGTCGCCGCCCCACATGGCCCGGATTTGGGGCATGGTGGCGTGGCTTTCGTCCACCACCAGCAAGTAGTCGTCGGGGAAGTAGTCGAGCAGGCAGAAGGGCCGCGAGCCCGGCGTACGCCGGTCAAAGTAGCGCGAGTAGTTCTCGATGCCCGAGCAGTAGCCCAGCTCCCGAATCATTTCCAGGTCGAATTCGGTGCGCTCCATGATGCGCTTGGCTTCGGCGTCGCGCCCTTCCTTTTCGAAGTAGGCGTGCTGCTGTACCATGTCGTCCTGAATTTCCTTGATGGCCGTGTTCAGCGTTTCCTTGCCGGTCACGAACAGGTTGGCCGGGTACAGGGCCACGCCGTTGGACTCGTCGCTCAGCTTCTTGCCGCTCACCGGGTCAATCTTGTGCACGGACTCGATTTCGTCGCCGAAGAAGTAGATGCGGAAGGCGTAGTCGGCATAGGCCGGAAACACGTCCACGGTGTCGCCCTTCACCCGGAACGTGCCGCGCGAGAACTCCACTTCGGTGCGCGAATACAGAATCTGCACAAACTGGTAGAGCAGGTTGTTGCGCGTGTAGCGCATGCCCGGCTTCAGGAAAATGACGTTTTTAGCGAATTCCTCGGGGTTGCCGATGCCGTAGATGCACGAAACCGATGCAATGACGATGACGTCGCGCCGGCCGCTGAGCAGGGTGGAGGTAGTGTGCAGCCGCAGCTTCTCAATTTCCTGGTTGATGGCCAGGTCCTTTTCGATGAAGACGTCGGTGCTGGCGATGTAGGCCTCCGGCTGGTAGTAGTCGTAGTAGCTGATGTAGTACTCGACGGCGTTGTTCGGGAAGAAAGCCTTGAATTCGCCGTAGAGCTGGGCCGCCAGCGTTTTGTTGTGGCAAAGCACCAGGGCCGGCTTGCCGGTTTCGGCAATGACGTTGGCCATGGTGAACGTTTTGCCGGTGCCGGTGGCGCCGAGCAGCACCTGCGAGTGCTCGCCGGCGTTCACGCCCTCCACGAGCTTGGCAATGGCCGTGGGCTGGTCGCCGGTGGGCTTAAATTCAGAGGTCAGTTGGTACTCCATGCAACGGGAAAGGTAGGCCAAAAAGGTCAGCCTAACTTAACCAAAAACCCCGATGTTGAGTTTCGTCGGAAGGAAAAAGGACGGTGGAGCCCAACCTGTAAAACCGTCATGCCGAGCGCAGCCGAGGCATCTCGCCCGCCCCGCTTGTCATCCTGAGCAAAGCGAAGGACCTTATCAGGTTAGAACTCGTCGTTCATCGTGATAAGGTCCTTCGCTTTGCTCAGGATGACAAGCGCGGGCTCTAATTCATGCGCCTCAAAATTTTTACCGCCCGAATTCCACCCCGGCTTCGACCCCGAAGCTGTAGGGGCGGCTTTGGGCAAAATAGCTTTGCGCCGGGTGGGCGTTCAGGGGCACCAGGCCCAGCTCAGCCACCGGCCCCAGCGAGAGGGCCCAGTTGCCAGTGCCCGGGCGGTACTGAGCGCCCACGCCGCCGCGCACGCTGCCCAGCAGGCGGCGGTATGGCCCGCTGGCCGAGGCGAGGGAATACGTTTTGGTGGCTTCGGGCTCGCCTTCCACTTCGCTGCGCACGCCCAGCAGGGCGCTCACCACGCCGCCCAGACGGCCGTAGAGGCTCCAGCCGCGCTTCACGGGGTCGGCGTAGCGCACTTCTAGCGGGACGCTGGCCAGGCGGTAGCGGAAGTCGGTGGTGCGCAAGTCGCGGTTCATCGATTGGCCGAGGTCAGGAATCTGCTCGCCAACGAAAGACAGCGACGAAGCCGACCGGGCCGAGGCCTGGCTGAATTCGGCGCCCGTGCGCAGGGACCAGCGGCCCGTGAGCCGGCGAGTGGCCAACAGGGCCAAGCGCTGGCTCAGGCCGGGGCGCAGGTGCTCGCGGTGCTGTGCCGCCGCCGCCTCGGTCAGAGCCGGCGACTCGGCTCCGAGCGCGGGGTTGTAGCCGTATTCGGCGGCTACGCCATTGCGTGAGAAGTTGACGTTGGGATTGAACATGCCCACGGTGTAGGCGGCGCCGTAGTGCCACTTGTGGGCATCCGTGGCCGGCAGGGGCTCCGGCTCGGGCAGTGCCAGGGCCGTTAGACCGTTGGGCACGGCTTCGGCAGCCGTCAGACTCAGAGATGCCGTGCGCGAAGCAAGGAAGCCCATCTGCTCAGTTGCCACGCCAGACGAGGCCTGGGCCACCGTTACTTCAGCGGAAGCAGAAGTGCCTAAGATGCCGCCGCTCGTTGCCGCCGTGCCAGTAGGAGCACCGCCCTGGCCGGATGCCCCGCCCAGCGCGGTGCTGCCGGTGGCCGCTTGCGTACCGCGCGCCGCAATACCTGCGCTGGTGGTGCTGGTAGCCGTAGCATTTGGGGCGGCAAGGTTCTCATCAGCGGCCGAAACACCACCAATTGATTCGGGGCCTGCCGCGGTGCGGGCCGCTGAAGTGCCCGCATAAGTTGCCGTGGCTGTGCGCTGCGCAAAGCGGGCGCGAGTAGCTGCCCGGCCAAAGCCCGTGCCTTGCGTGGCTGAAGTAGCGGCCGCTGCGCTGCGGTCCGATGCAGCTGGGCTGGTGGCGGCTGCGGGCGCATTGGCCGCAACAGAAGCGTCGGATAATCCGGTTTGCGCTTCGGTGCCCGCTCCCTCTCGGCCGCCGTTGGCCAGGCCGGCGCCATTGCCGGTGGTAGCGGCGCCAGAGCTAGCGCCCGCTGACGGGCGCACGGTGGCTAGGCCGGCACCGGCCATGTCGGAGGCGCGGTGGGCCCACCAGCCGGTGCCGGCCAGCGAGGCGAGCACGAGGCTGGCCGCGGCCACCCAGCGCGTAGCGGCAAGGCGCCGCCGGTACATTTCATTTTGCCGGATGAGCAGGGAATTATCAATCTGGTCCCAGAGCATGGGACGCGGGGGCACGGCGGCTTCCTCGCCCAAATGGTGGCGAAACAAGTCCTCTAAGCTGCCGGTGGGTTTAGGCGTAGAATTTTCTTCGATAGGATTAACTGACATGGCGGGTTGGAGCCCCGAGGCGCTCCAGTTTAGTTTGTAGGATGACCCGGGCCCGGGAATATTGTGACTTGCTCGTGCCCTCGGTGATGCTTAATAATTCTCCAATTTCTTTATGGGTGTAGCCTTCAATGGCGTAGAGGTTGAAGACCATGCGGTAGCGCGGAGCAAGCTCCTGCACCATGGTTAGCAGTTCTTGGAAGTTGTAGTTGCTGAGGGTAAATTCTTCGCTGGCAAGGGTTTCGGGATAGTCGCCGTCGCTCACTGCCACCAGCGACGCGTTGCGGCGGTGCTGGCGCAGGGCCGCATTAATCATGATACGGCGAATCCAAAATTCCAGCGGGCACTCCCGCCGAAAGCTGCCCAGCGTGCGAAACACCGTGAGGAAGCCTTCCTGCAGCACATCTTCAGCTTCGAAGGTGGTTTGGGCGTAGCGCAGGCACACGGCCATCATTTTGCCGGCGTACTTGTCGTAGAGCAGCTTCTGGGCCAGCTGGCGGCCGCGCAAGCAGCCGTCGATGAGCTCGGCTTCGGTGGGCGGGCTGGTCACGGCCGAGCTGCGGCTGGCCGTGAGCCGCGGCGCCGTGGGCGCCTGGTCGGGCAGGGCGTCGTCGGCGCCGAAAGCAAACCACGTCGCGGCGCTCATGCCGTGTGCCGGGCACCCGTGCCGGCGGGGAAAGAGTAGAAAAAGAAGGTCATTTTCTGCAGCATAGAAAGGCGGTTCAAGCAAGTAGAAAGCCAGCCGGGGCCGGCCTGCTGCATGTGGATGCCCGCTGAGGCAAAAAGGTTGCAACCTCCTTGGCGCCGAAAAGAAAATGCCGAAGAGAACAGGCAATTTACCGGGTGCCGCAGTTTAATCAAGCAGGCACTCGGGTAAAATAATTTTGGCTTTTGAGCAATAATGCAAAACCATGTTGCTACATTTGATGTATGTACATGCATAGCGGCTGCTGATTTAGCAAACAGCCATGCCCAAAACGCCTAACGTACACGTTTCACTTGCTCATTCACCCTAAAAACCCTCTCGCATGAAGACCCTAGTGTTGTTTTATTCCACGTATGGCCACATCTGGAAGATGGCCGAAGCCGTGGCCGAAGGCGCCCGCCAAGTTGCTGGCAACGAAGTCGTAGTGAAGCGCGTGCCCGAAACCCTGCCCAAAGAAGTTCTGGACAAAGTGGGCGCTACCGGCGCGCAGCAGGCGTTTGCGCACATTCCCGTGGCCACGCCCGACGAACTGACCGAGTACGACGCCATCATTTTCGGCACGCCCACGCGCTACGGCAACGTCTGCGGGCAGATGCAGGCCTACATGGACAGCACTGGTGGCCTGTGGGCCAAAGGAGCGCTGGTAGGCAAAGTGGGCGGCGTGTTCGTGAGCACGGCCACCCAGCACGGCGGCCAGGAAACCACCATCCGCAGCTTCCACACCGAGCTGTTGCACCACGGTTTCGTGATTGTGGGCCTGCCCTACGCTTGGCAGGGCCAGATGGGCCACGAGGAAGTAACCGGCGGCACGCCCTACGGCGCCAGCACCGTAACCGGCGGCCAGGGCGAGCGCCAGCCCAGCGAAAACGAGCTGGAAGGTGCCCGCCACCAAGGCAAGCACACCGCCGAAATCGCTCAGAAGCTCGCGGCAAAGTAGAAAAACCAGCGTGTCATTGCGAGCGCAGCGAAGCAATCTGTCCTGTTCTCAGCGATTCACCCATATAGTGTGACAAGCCCTCCCGGGTACGACCCCGGCACTGCGCAGTGCCGGGGTCGTACCCGGGAGGGCTTTGTGTTTGAAAAAGGTGTCATATTATAAGGCTGGTTGCTACAGGAAGAAGGATTGCTTCGCTGCGCTCGCAATGACAGAATGCGCAAGGGCCGGCCGAAGCACTATAGCTGATTGTGGGCCCGAATCAATTCTGCGAACGACTCCCGGTAGGTATCGCCCACGGGCAGGAGCCGGCCGGCCACCTGCACCTTGCCCCGCTCCACGTGCTCGATGCGGCTCAGGGCCACGAGGAAGGATTTGTGGATGCGGGCAAACCGCTCGGGCGGCAGTACTTCCTCCACGCGGCGGAAGGATTGCAGGGTGAGGATGCGGCCCGCGCTGGCGGTGTGGATGAGCAAATATTCCTTCATGCCTTCGATGTACAGAATGTCGTCGAAAGCCACGCGCTGCAGGCGGTGCTCGTTTTTCACGAACATGGCGTCGGCGGGGGCGGAGGAAGCAGTTGGTGCATCGGCCGGAACGAGAGCAGCAACGGTCACCGGCGCGCTAGGGCCGGGCAGCGACTGGCGCACCTTGGCCACGGCCTGCAGAAACCGGTCGAAGGCAATGGGTTTAAGCAGATAATCGGCCGCGTTCAGGCTGTAGCTCTGCACGGCGTACTGGTCGTAGGCGGTGGTGAAGACAATGCGGGGCGCTGGCGCCGGCAGCAGCTGCACCAACTGAATACCCGTCAGGCGGGGCATGTGAATGTCGATGAACACGACATCGACTGGGTTGTCCTGCAGGAAAGCCAAGCCAGCCAGCGCGTCGTGAAATTGCCCGCGCAATTCCAGAAACGGCACCTGAGCGCAGTAGTCGGCCAGCAATTCGCCCGCCAGGGGTTCGTCGTCGAGGATGGCGCAGGTTAGGCGTTGCATGCGTTGGAGGGCATAGTTGAAAGAACAGCAAGCAAAGAAACGTTCGGCCGTACGCACTGCGGGACCTCACCCCTGGCTCCTCTCCCCAGGAGAGGGGAGCGACGGCGGCGCGGCCGTAGCGCGGACTTTTAGTCCGCGCGTGAACTGGGATAACCGCGGGCCACTCGCGGACTAAAAGTCCGCGCTACAACTCGTCCGGCTCCCCTCCCTTTCGGAGAGGGGTCGTACCCGGTAGGGCCGGGGGTGAGGTTCCGCAGTGCTATTCACCGCTCATCAGCACGAGCTCCACGGCGTACTCGCCGGGGAGGGTGCGAACCTTTAGCTCGTGGCGGCCGGGGTAGAGCAGTTCCAGGCGCCGGCGCAGGTTGTGCAGGCCCAGGCCGCCGGGCTGGGGCGGCAGGTCGGCGATTGCGGCCACGTAGTTGTGCACGGAGAAATGCAGCTCGTTGTCCGCCATTTCCAGTTCGATGCGAATGGCTTCGGGCCGGGCGGCGAGGTCGCCGTGTTTGAAGGCGTTTTCGACCAGCGGCAGCAGCAGGAGCGGGGCCACCGGAAAAGCCGTATCGACGGGCCCGTGGATATCCATAACGATGACGCTTTCGGCCTCGGCCTGGGGCAGGCGCAGGCGCTGCAACTCAAGGAAGCCCCGCAGATGCGCCAGCTCCTGGCTGAGCGGCACGGCGTCGGCGCTGCTGTCGTAGAGCAGGTAGCGCATGCTTTCGGCGAGGCGCAGCACAGCTTCGGGCGCGCGGTCGGACTTGCGACTGGTGAGCGAATAAATGTTGTTCAGGGTGTTGAAGAGGAAGTGCGGATTGATTTGGGTTTTGAGCCCGGCCAGCTCCGTGAGCAGGTGCTGGCGCTCCAGCTCCTGGCGGTTGCGCTCCAACTCGCGGCGGTTGCGCTGGCCCTGCAGGTAGTCGATGGTCATGCGCACGCCTGAGCTGGCCACCATGGTGAGCAGGCCGCCCACCGAGAGCCCCAGAAACAACGGCCAGGTGTAGGCATCAGCCCCCGGCTGTTTGCCATTCATGAGCTGATACACCAGGTTGGACGCTACGATGCGCAGCAGCGAGAACCCGCCCGCGGCCAGCACGGCCACTACCAAATATTGCCCCACGCGGCCGAGCGAAAGGGTGCGCGGAAACAGCACCATCCAGTTCCAATAGAACAGCGCCGCGGTCACCACGTCGAGCACCGCGTTGCGCAGGTACCACACCTTATCAATCCGGACACCCTGGGCAGCTTTGGGGTTGAGGCGAATGGTGTAATACAGCAGCGCATCGATGCCCACCAGCACCAGCATCAGCAGCGCGTGCACCCACCACGGCACCGGCGTGTTGTCGCGTACCTGCGGCCACCAGCCCTGGAGGGCGCGGCGGGCTGGTGCTCCGGCCGATGGGCGGGCTGCGGTCGGCGGCGTTGCTTCCGCTGTTTCTATCGAAGAATGCAAGGAATTTTCCACGTCGCAAGGTAGCGGACCACCCAAAGAGGCCAGGAAGTTTTCAACCAACGCCGCCCGAAGCGGCACCAACGCCAGCGCGAATTGCATCAACTCGTATCCGAATAACCGTTGCCGGTTTGGGCGGTGCAAAACAGCGGTTGACCCTCGGAAATGCGGCGTTTCGGGAGAGGCGCCTGGAGTTGGTTGAATAGGTATTTGGAAATATTTCGGCTAGTTTAGGTTTGCCTCGGATTCAACGCTGATGCTTTTCTCACCTCTTCCTTCTGCTCTTATGAAAAACACCTTCCTCCCCGCTGCTCTTTTCTGCCTGGGCTTATTGGGCAGCCCCGCCTTGCTGCACGCCCAAACGGCCGCTGCACCCACCGCGTCGCCAGTTTCAAAAGCCACCATGGCCCAGCAGCTCGACGACTACGTGCGGCAATACGAGAAAGCCGGCTTGTTCCAGGGCACGGTGCTGGTGGCCGACCAGGGCAAAGTGGTGCTCGAAAAAGGCTACGGCCTGGCCAACCGCGAGAAAAATATTGCCAATGCCGCCGATACCAAATTTCGCATTGGCTCGCTCACCAAGCAGTTCACGGCGGCCATGGTGCTGCAGCTGGTGGACAAAGGCCAGCTCAAGCTCGACGGCAAAGTGACGGACTACCTGCCCAACTACCCCAAGCCCGCCGGCGACCAAATCACGCTGCACCACTTGCTCTCGCACACCGCCGGCCTGCCCGACTACACCGCCCAGCCCAAGTTCGTGACCGAGGTGATGCGCACGCCCCAGGAGCCCACGCAGCTGGTGGCACTCTTCTCGGCGCTGCCGCTGGAGTTTGCGCCCGGCACCAAGTTTAGCTACAGCAACTCGGGGTACGTGCTGCTGGGCGCCATCATCGAAAAGGTGATGGGCAAACCCTACGCCCAGGTTTTCCAGGAAAACATTGCCCGCCCGCTGAAGCTGAAAGACACCGCCTACGACACCGTGGAGCCCGCTGACCAGCGCCGCGCCGCCGGTTACGTGCCCACGGCCAACGGCCTCGTCAAGACCCCGCCCATTGCCATGACGGTGCCCTATGCCGCCGGCGCCATCACCTCCACGGCTCAGGACCTTTACCGCTGGAGCCAAGCCCTGGACGGTACCAAGGTCCTGTCGGCGGCCAGCAAAAAGTTGCTTTTCACGCCCGTCAAAGACGGCTATGCCTACGGCTGGACGGCTTTTACCGCCAAAATGGGCCCGGATACGGTCGCGGTGCAGGAGCACAACGGCGGCATCAATGGCTTTGCTTCCTACCTGGTGCGCGTGCCCAAAAGCCAGCAGGTGATTGTGCTGCTTGACAACCACAGCAGCAAGGCGCTGGCCGACCTACGCCGCGGCCTGCTCCGGGTGCTGTACCAGCAGGCGCCAGTTGCCCCCGTGTTGCCCGCCGCGCCTGCATCGCCGGCGGCTGCGCCCGTGGCCCTTGACGCGGCCACCCTCAATACCTACGTGGGCGTGTACGAACTGGCTCCCACTTTCCGCATCACGGTGCGGCAGCGCGAAGGCAAGATTTTCGTGCAAGCCACTGGGCAAAAAGAATTTGAAACCGAGGCTGCTTCCCCGGTGCTGTTCACGCTGAAGGGCGTGCCGGCGCAAGTCGAATTTGCTAAAAATGCCAAGGGCGAAGTGGCCCAGCTCATTCTGCACCAGGGCGGCCACGACCAGCCTGCCGCCAAGGTAGAATAGCCATGCTGCTATACTAATGCCCGCCATTGCCTCGTTCTCGTGTGCTTTTCTCATCTTCTTTTTCTGCAATGAATGCTGCTTATCCGGTCGAGACGGGCGACTTGTCGTTCCGTTTCGGCGCCCGGCCCATACTGCACGGCCTCAACCTGCAAGTGCCGCAGGGCAGCATCTACGGCTTTCTGGGACCCAATGGGGCCGGCAAAAGCACCACGCTGCGCCTACTGCTGGGGTTGCTGCGGCCGGCTAGCGGCAGCGTCCGTTTGTTTGGGCACGAACTGGCCCGCCACCGCGTGGCCCTGCTGAGTAGGGTAGGGGCGCTCATCGAGAATCCCTCGCTCTACAACCACCTCACCGGCCACGAAAACGTGGAAGCCACGCGCCGCCTGCGCGGGCTGCCCGCCGCCCGCACCGCCGCCGTGCTGGCCCAAGTCAGCCTCAGCGCCGATGCCCACCGGCCGGTGAAGGGCTATTCGTTGGGCATGCGCCAGCGCCTCGGCTTGGCCTTAGCGCTGCTGCCCGACCCCGACTTGCTGGTGCTGGACGAGCCCACCAACGGCCTCGACCCCGCCGGCATCAGCGACTTGCGGGCCCTGCTGCGCCAGCTGCGCGAAGAGCACGGCAAAACCATCCTGCTGTCCAGCCACCTCATTGGCGAAGTGGAAAAAGTGGCCACCCACGTGGGCGTCATCCAGCAAGGGCGGCTGGTGTTTCAGGGCAGCTTGCCGGAGCTGCAGGCCCGGCAGGAGGGAAGGGCGCAACTGGTGCTGCACACCGCCTGCGCCGCCACGTGCCAGCAGCTGTTGCCGCAGCTGGCCACCGCCGCCATCATCGAGGCGGGCACCTTGCGGGTACCTTTTGAGTCGCGCGAGCACACGGCCGCGCTGGCCAGCGCCCTGGTGGCGGCCGGCCAGCCCGTGTACGGCTTGCACTGCGAGCAGCCCAGCCTGGAAGACACTTTCCTGCACCTCACCGAACCCGTTGCCGCGTCATGAATTCTGCCGCTACTTTCGCCCTGCCCACCGTTCCGGGCCCGTTCACGCAACTGGGCCGCACCTTGTCGGCCGACTTCTTGAAGCTGCGCCGCACGCCGGCGCTGTGGCTCACGCTAGCCGGTGGCGCTTTGCCCGTGCTGCTCAATTTCTGCATTATCTACTTCAAAGGCCACCAAATAATTGCGAAAGGAGCCGATGGCTGGGTCAAATACGCGAGCATGAGCTGGCAGACGGCCGCGGTGCTGTTGCCGCTGTTTGTGGTGCTGCTGACCAGCTTGGTGGTGTCCGTCGAAAACCAATCGGAAGGGTGGAAGCACCTCTTTGCCCTGCCGGTGGGCCGCGTGCCGGTGTGGCTCAGCAAGCTGCTGGTGCTGCTGGCTCTCAACCTGCTGGCCCAGCTGCTGTTCGTGGGCCTGATGCTGGCGGCCGGCTACTTGCTCGAGGTCCTGCGACCCGAGCTACACCTCAGTCAGTTTTCGCCGCCTTTCCAGGTGCTGGGCCGGCTGCTGGTGCGCACCTATGTGGCCACGCTGGGCATTGTGGGCGTGCAATATGTGCTCGGCAAGTGGCAGAAGGGCTTTGTGCTGCCGGTGGCGGTGGGCATGGCTGGCTGGGTGGCGGGCCTCACGCTGCTGCGCTGGGAGCACGTGGGCTGGGTGCCCTACGCCGGCCCCTACCTCACGCTGAGCTCAACCACGCAGCTCAAGGGCCAGCCCTGGGCCGCCGCCGCGGCATTGGCACCGCACGAGTGGTACCACTTGGTGTGGTTTGGGGCCGCGGTGGTGCTGGGTTATGTGGTGTTGCGCTGGCGCAACCTGGCCTGAGCAAGCATACGCTACCAACCCCTGCGCTTCCGCATCCATTAGGCGGCGCTTACTACCGTTCATCGGCGCTATCTACCATTGGGCGAAATAGCCTATAAACGGGGCCAAGGGCAGGCTAATTTTGCCAGCACACCAGCCAAGTCACCAAATGAAAGCCGCGCAACTCTCCGATTCAGCCCCCCGGCCCGCCGGCTTGGAACCCGGCTTCGGCAATGCCAGGCTCGATTCGGCTGACGCGGTGGAGGCCACGGGCTGGTCGGGCATCACGGGGGCCGGTTTGCTGCTGTATGGGGTATTCTACCTGTTGTTTGGGGTGTTTTATGCATGCACCATCGCCTACTCGGTGCAAGATTACCAGGTCAGCAATTTGCCCAACGACCTACGCCGGGTGCTGTTGGTAGACTACCCGCTGAAAGCCCTGTGGACACTGCCCGTGTGGTGGCTGGTGTTTCGGGGGCCGTTGCGGCGCGTGAACTGGCCCTGGCGCCTGCTGCACCATGCGTGGCTATGCCCGCTGTGGGTAGTGGTCTGGCTCAGCAGTTACTACGGCGCGGCGAACTGGTTGGGCGTGGGCACCATTCGGGGCTCGGGCCGCATTTGGGACGTCTACATTCCGGTGCTGTTCTACGGAATGCAATTTGGCGCCCTGCACGTCGTCGAGTTCATCCAGCAACTCCAGCAGCGCAGCCGCCTGGAGCAGGCCCTGCGCGAGCAGGCCCACCACAGCGAAATGGCCGCGCTCAAGGCGCAAATCAACCCGCATTTCTTGTTCAATACGCTCAATTCCATCAGCGCTTCGGTGCCGCCCGAGCTGGAAAGCACCCGCGAACTGATAGTGCAGCTGGCGCACACCTTCCGGTTTGCCCTGGCCGCTTCCCGCCACGAACGGCTGCCCCTGGGCGAGGAGCTGGCTTTCCTCAAAGACTACCTGGCGCTGGAGCAAGTCCGATTTGGCGCCCGCCTGCAAGTGGAAATTGACGCCGACGAACGCCTGCTCGACCAGCTGGTGCCGCCCATGCTGGTGCAGCCGCTGGTGGAAAACGCCGTGCGCCACGGCCTGGCCCCGAGCGTGGCGGGCGGACGCCTCATCATCACGGCCGTGCCGGAAGGCCGCACCGCCCTGCGCATCACCGTAGCCGACACCGGGCAAGGCGTGGCCAACCCCGCGGCCCTGCTGGCCGGCGCCACGGGCCTCGGCCTGCGCAACACCCACGCCCGATTGCGCGCCCTGGGCGTACCCGGCCTCGAAATCAGCTCCAACACCCCGCACGGCTTGCAGGTAAGCTTCGTGCTGCCGCTGTCGGCTCCGCTGGCGGCGGTAGCGGCCGCGCCGGTTGCCACCCCCGAACCCACGCCCGCATGACCACGCTCATCATCGACGACGAAGCCCCGGCGCGCCTCATCGTGCGGCAGTACTTGGCCGAATTTCCGCAGCTCACCGTGCTGGCCGAGTGCGCCGACGGTCTCTCGGCGGTGGCCGCCATCCGCGAGCACCGGCCCGACGTCGTCTTTCTCGACATTCAAATGCCTGGCCTCACCGGCTTCGAAGTGCTGGCCGAGCTCACGGAAGTGCCGCGGGTCATTTTTTCCACGGCCTACCAGCAGCACGCCCTCGACGCCTTTGCCGCCGGTGCCGTCGACTACCTGCTGAAGCCTTACGACCGCACCCGCTTTCGCCTGGCCGTGGCGCGCGTGCTGGCCCAGCCCGCCGCCCCCGATGCGGCGCTGGGCCGCCTGTTGCAGCGCCTGGACGAAGCCGGGGCGCCGGCGGCCGCGTACCCGCCGCGCCTGTTTGTGCCCCAGGGCGGCCGGTTGGTGGCGGTGCCCGTGGCCGAAATTCAGCTGGTGGAAGCCGCCGGCGACTACGCCACGCTGCACACCGCCAGCGGGCAGTTTTTCAGCAGCCTCGGCCTGGGCCAGCTGGCCCAGCGCCTCGACCCCAGCCGCTTCCTGCGCATTCACCGCTCGCTGCTGGTGGCCCTGGACGCCGTGCGCGACCTGGAGCGCGACGGCAGCGGCGGCTACTACGCCACGCTGGCCGGCGGCCGGGTGGTGCGCGTCAGCCGCGGCTACGCCGATGCCGTGAAGCCGCTTTTGGGGTGAGCGGCTTCTTCGAAAGTGAGGCCAGTTAAGCCGTTTTATCACAACCAATCAGTCCGTCTTTGCCAAACGTCTTCTCACACCTGTAATGCTCACCTGCTTTCTGCGATAATGTGGCGGGCCGCCCGCGCGGCATAACCGTCCTACACCGCCTTTCCAGCGCCTTTTTTCTGCAAATCAGTACCTTTTTATGAAACACACTACGCTTGCCACGGGGTTATTCGTGGCCGCACTGGGCCTACGCCTGCCCGCCGCCGCCCAAACCACTGCCCCAGTTCCAGCCGCGCCTAAAGCGTTGGTGCTGCCCGAAGCACCCAAAGGCAACGGCCGCCTCACCGGCACCGTGCTCGACGCGGCCACCAAAAAGCCCGTTGAGTTTGCCACCGTGGCCCTGCTGCCGCTCACCGGCGACACGCCCATCGACGGGACCGTGGCCGACGAAAAAGGCCGTTTCAACCTCCGCGGCCTCGCGCCGGGTACCTACCGCCTGCAGCTCAGCTTTCTGGGTTACGCGGCCCTCACCCGGGACGTGACCGTGACCAGCGGCGCCACCGACCTCGGCACGCTCACGCTGGCCGCCACCGCCCAGCAGCTCGGCGACGTGACCGTGACCGGCGAAAAGGAAACCGTGGAAGTGAAGCCCGACCGCATTGTGTATAACGCCGACCGCGACCTGACCAACAAGGGCGGCGTGGCGGCCGACGTGCTCCGCAAAGTGCCGCTGCTGAATGTGGACCTGGATGGCAACGTGCAGCTGCGCGGCAGCTCCAACATCCGGGTGCTCATCAACAACAAGCCCAGCAGCATCCTGGCCGGCAACCTGGCCGACGCCCTGAAGCAGCTGCCCGCCGACCAGATTGCCTCGGTGGAAGTCATCACCACGCCGGGCGCGAAATACGACGGCGAAGGCACGGCCGGCATCGTGAACATTATCCTGAAAAAGAACAACCTGCAGGGCGTGAACGGCAGCGTGGGCGCCGCCGCCGGCAACCGCAGCTCCAACGGCAACTTCAGCCTGAACGTCCGCCGCGGCAAGATTGGCGTGAACACCAGCGCCAGCAGCTACCTCTACTACAGCCCCAGCGCCAGCAACGCGCGCCGCACCGACTTCGGCGGCTCGCCCGACAACGTGGTGTCGACGCTGAACCAGGACGGCAGCGGCGACAACATTGGCGGCGGCGGTTTCGGGCGCGTCACGCTGGACTACGACCCGGCCAAAAACCACAACCTCACGGTGGGTTTCAGCGGCAACCTGAACCGCAACAACAGCGAAAGCGACCAAACCAACGACTTCGTTTCGCGGGTTCGGCCCGCGGATAATGAGCTGTTCACCCGCGCCACCAACTACGAGTACCAGTCGCACAGCTTCGACCTAAACGGTACCTACACGCGCACCTTCGAAGGCCAGCCGCGCCGCGAGTGGAGCGTGCTGGGCCAGCACTCGCGCAACCGCAACCAACAGCCCTACTCGCTCGACCAGTACGACGGCTACACAGCCACCGGCCTGCCCAACTACCGCGAAAGCAGCGACAACCTCTCGCGCAACCTCGAAACCACGCTCCAAACCGATTATGTGCACCCCATCGGCGACAAGCGCAGCGTGGAACTGGGCGCCAAAACCATCCTGCGCCGGGTGCTGAGCGACTACCAAATTGACACGCTACGGGGCGAAAACGGCGCTTTCCTGCGCGACAACCTCCGCTCCAACCGCTTCGACTACGACCAGAACGTGGCCGCGGCCTACGCCACCTACGGCTTCCCGCTGAGCAAAAAATTGAATTCCCGCGTGGGCGGTCGCTTGGAGCGCACGGACATCATCGGCCGCTTCCAGCAAAACGACGTCACCCGCTTCACCAGCGGCTACACCAGCCTGCTGCCCAACGCCAACATTAGCTACACGCGCAAGCCGGGCAATACCCTGCGCCTGGCCTACAGCCGCCGCATCCAGCGCCCCCAGATTTTCTACCTCAACCCCTACGAAAACCGCGTCGACAAATTCAACATCAGCCGCGGCAACCCCACCCTGGACCCCGAATTTACCGATAGCTACGAGCTGAACTACAGCACCTTCGTAAAAGGCTCGGTGCTAAACTTCTCGCTCTTCACCCGCCAGACCAACAACGCCATCGAGGCGGTGCGCACCCAGAACCTCGACATCACCACCACCAGCTACGACAACATTGCCCGCAACCGCAGCTACGGCGGCAGCGTGTTCGGCTCCTTCAAGCCCACCACCAAGTGGGAGGTCAGCGGGTCGAGCACGTTCACCTACGTGGTGCTGCGTTCGGGCTTCCTCAACACCAGCAACGAAGGCCTGATTTTCAACATCAACGCCAACTCCACCTACAAATTCACCAAGAGCCTGAGCGCGCAGTTCTTCGGCGGCATCAACTCTTCTCGGGTGCAGCTGCAGGGCCGCGCCGCCGCTTGGAACTGGTACTCCATCGGCATCAAAAAGACCATCTTGAAGGAGAAAGGCGACCTCACCCTCAACGCCGACAACTTCCTCTCGGCCCGCCGCGACCTCAACTCCCGCGTGAGCACGCCCTTCTTTGAGTTGGAGCAGCACAACTACATTGCCCTGCGCGGCGTGCGCCTGGCCTTTGGCTACCGCTTCGGCAAGATTGAAAACGCGCCGCCCAAACCCCGCCGCAGCATCCGCAACGACGACACCAAAGCCGGTGAAACTCAAGGCCAGCAGTAAGACGCCTGCTGCTTAATGAGAAATTGTCATTGCGAGGCCGCAGGCCGTGGCAATCCGTTCCGTTCTCAGCGACTATTCTCCTAATGTGAAAAGCCCCGGCACTATACAGTGCCGGGGCTTTTTGTTCGAAAAAGTATCACTCGAAGGGCTGGCCGTTGAGCCAGGAAAAATTGCCACGCTGCGCTCGCAATAGCACCATTCTTCATTACGCATTCCAAATATCCCAGGCGGCCTCGGCTTGCAGGCACAGCATTTCGAAGCCGTTTTTTACCTGCGCGCCGGCTTCCTTGCCCTTGGCCATAAACAGGGTTTCGGTGGGGTTGTACACCAGGTCGTAGAGGTAGTGCCGCTCGGAAAGGGCTTGGTAGGGCAGGGGGGGGCACTCATCAATGCGGGGGAAGGTGCCCAGCGGCGTGGCATTGACGATGAGCTGGTGGGCCGCCAGCAGCTGGGGCGTGAGGTCGTTGTAAGTCAGGCCCGTGCCCAGCGGGTCACGCGATACTTGCCAGTGCGGAATGCCCAGCTCCTGTAGCGCCACCGCCACGGCCTTGGCCGCGCCGCCCGTGCCCAGCACCAGGGCGCGCGCGTCCGACGGCACGGGGGTGAAGAAGGTGCGCAGCGAGTTGCGGAAGCCCACGCAGTCGGTGTTGTGGCCGCGCAGGCGCCCGTCGGCCGTGAACTCTATCACGTTCACCGCGCCCACGCGGGTGGCCGACGGTGCCAGCTCGTCCACGTAGGTCATCACCGTCTCCTTATAAGGCACCGTCACGTTCAGGCCCACCAGGTCGGAGTGGGCGGCCAGCACGGCGGGCAGCTCGCCAATGGTGGGTAGCTCAAACAAGTCGTACTGGTGCTCTTGCAGGCTCAGTGAGTAGAATTTCTGGGTGAAGTAAGTCTGCGAAAACGAGTGGCCCAGGGTGCGGCCAATGAGCCCAAATCGACGCATAGGAAGGCAGGAGAGAGTGGTAGAAGCAGCTCAAAGCTAGCTCAACAAAAATGCCCCGCACAATGTTGTCCGGGGCATTTCGCACTATCAATTGGCCAGTCAGTGGCTGGCAGCTAGACTTCGGTGGCGGGCTGCGCGCCAAACTTGCTTTTCAGGAACGACCACAGCGGCGGCAGCACCGAGACGAGAATGATGGCGTAAATGACCAGCGTAAAGTTCTTCTGCACCCATTCGATGTTGCCGAAGAAATACCCCGCCAGCGTGAGCGAAATCACCCACAGGCACGCCCCCATGATGCTGTACGAAGCAAAGTAGCGGTACGTCATGGTGCCCACGCCGGCCACAAACGGCGCAAACGTGCGCACAATGGGCACGAAGCGCGCCATGATGATGGTTTTGCCGCCGTGCTTGGCGTAGAACGCCTGCGTTTGGTCGAGGTACTTCCGGTTCAGGAATTTGTAATTTTCCCGAAATACCCGCGGACCTAAGTAGTCACCCACCGCATAGTTGAGGTTGTCGCCAATAAAAGCCGCGGCAATGAGCAGCGGAATGAGCACCACAATATTCAGCAGGGGGTGGCCCGTTTCCAAGTTGGGCTGCGCGGCCAGCGTGCCGGCCACAAACAGCAGCGAGTCGCCCGGCAGGAAAGGCATCACAATCACCCCGGTTTCGGTGAAGATGATGAGAAACAGAATCAGGTACGTGAGGTTGCCATAGTCGTGCACCAGCAATTTGAGGTGCACGTCTAGGTGCAGTACGATGTCGAAGAAGTGCTTGAGGAGTTCCATGCCGGGGGTAAGTGAACCACAAAGAAAACCGGCCGCCGCCGATATGGCGCTACGCCCGGCCCCGACCCGCCGCCTCGGCCCGCCGCGGGGTAGCATTTATCTTATCAAATTCTGAAATAAGCTGAGCCTTTGGGCGTACTTTTGCGGCCCCGTTTGCTGGCCCAGTGCCGGCGGCTGGTATTTCTCAATTGTTTTTTTGAGTGCTGCCCCACCCCCAAAGCACTGCCCTTGACGACTCTGGCCCCGTTGCCTGCCGCGCAGCAGTCGCTAAATAGGCAAGTAAGCTGATTCTTCATTAAAACTGGCATGACGTGTGATGTGCGCCCCGGCGACAAGGGTAGCAATCAGGACCAATTTGTTCTTTATTAAGACGGCCCTCTCCGGCCTCAACCTCCTCGTTTGCTTTGCCGTTGCAGGACATAAATTTTTACTAAAACAATGATTGTTTATCAGGGAGGAGACTGGTGGAGGGCTCTAGGGCACTTTCATGCCTCCGCGGTTATTCGCTTGCTGCTGAAGCGCGTGGCGTTGGTGGGCCTTTACGGCTCGGCCATTGCGGTCATCAGCATCGACTTTCACACCCTCAACGTCCGCATTGGGCGCGAGTACCTGTCCATACTGGGCATCCTGCTCAGCTTGCTGCTGGTGTTCCGCACCAACACGGCCTACGACCGGTACTACGAAGGCCGCAAGGTGTGGGGCGTGCTTGTGTCGCAGTGCCGGGGGCTGGCCATGGAAATGAACGCCCTGCTGCCCCGCGAGGCCAAATCGAGCCGCCGCTATTTCGCCGCCCTCATCTCCAACTTCCCCATTGCCGTGGAAGGCAGCTTGCGCAACCGCGTGCGCTTCGACAAGATGGAGGCCACTCCCGACATCATCGAGCGCCTGCAGAAAGCGGAAAGCGTGGCGTCTACCATCATCGCCGTGCTCATGGAAAGCGTGGAGCAGCTGCGCCAGGTGCAGATTTTCGACCCCATCCACTTGGTCAACATCAAGCAGCACTACTTAAGCATGATGGCCGTAAACGGCACCTGCGAGCGCATCAAAGCCACGCCGATTCCGTATTCCTATAGCTTCTTCATCAAGTGCTACATCACCATCTTCATCATGATAATGCCCCTGGTGCTGGTGGACTCGTGCGGCTGGTGGATGGTGCCCATCACCATGATTGGAGCCTACGCCATGCTGGGGCTGGAGATGATAGGCAACGAAATCGAAAACCCGTTCGGCTACGACAGCAACGACTTGCCCATTACCCAACTCTCCAACAAAATCCGCGTGAGCGTGCACGATTTGCTGGGAGTGGAGCTCCCGGCCGAGAAAAAGGCCTTGGCCAGCATTCCCTACAGCGTGGTGCATTGACCGCGCAGTTGGCAAGTTTCGACCGGCAAGCTCTCCATTCTAACGAAAGTATTTGGATTTACTGATTTAACGCCATTTGAACGCTCTTGACAAACCTTTTAATTTTTTCTGCAACCATAGACTTTTTTTTGACCTCTGCGTATATGCGCCTCGTTACGATACGCTAAGGTGTCAGTTTTCTCTTCTAAACATCCAATTTCCATTCAAATGCATAAGCAAACTTTTACGCAAAAGCTGTTCCGACAGCGTGGTTTCCTAAGCTCCTTAGTTCCCCTTTTAGCCTTGTTCATAGGCTTGGGCGCGTCGCAGACGGCACAGGCACAGGCAACGATAGCCGATGCCTTTGTCACGCTAAACGAACGCGGCACGACCAGCGACTACAACGTCGTAGCGGGCGTGGTGGGAACTCCCAACTTTATAGACCGTGACTTTGGTACGTTCGATTTGAGCGTTGCCAGCGACGTTTTCCAACTCACAGCCGGTAACCTGGTTATTGACGAAAACGGCGGCGACCCCTTTGACGAAGGTTTCTTGTCTGTGCGGGTTTTCCAGGGCTCGTTGGCCAACAACGCCGGGGCCACGCAGTTTGTCAACATCCCGCT
>NZ_DASVSI010000044.1:0-88500 GCF_036388155.1 Hymenobacter sp.
AGGCCGTATGCTTTTCGGTCGCCGGCCTCGTCCAGCTCCCGGTAGGGCTGGTACCCAACGGCGGGCAGCCACTCCAGATTCCGGAAGCTGCTGCCGTTTGCCACCACCTGCGCGTCGGCGCCGCTGTTGGAAAAGCCCTGCGGGTTATACATTACTCGAAAGGTTAGGCGCAGCGAGTCGCCGGGAGGCAGGGGCTTGGCCAAGGCGTACATGTGCTGGCCGTGCTCCTTGTCCACCAGCACTGCCTTCGCGGACTGGTTGAAGTGAATGGCGGTGGTTTCGACTCCTCCCGTTCCCATGGCCAGATGCACGGAGTCGATGGGCGCTCCACTGTTATTCACCAGCAAGTAAGTGCCTTGTATGGCCACCCTCCGCTGCTGGGGGTACATTTCTACCTGGAGGTTTACGCCGGTCAACTGGGGCTGGGGCACGTGCAAGTAGTGCCGGAAGCGCTGTTCGTAGGCCGCCCGCAGCGCCTTGGTGGCAGAGGCGCTGGTGTAGTCGTGCAGCACGTTGGTGTTGTAGAAAATAAACCCGCCGAACACCACAACGCCCCCTCCCGCGGCCGCAGCCACCCGCGCCAAAGAACCCGTGAAGCGCCGGCGGGCCAGCTGGAGCCGGGCGGTGGCACTGGCTTCCCGCCCCCGCACCCAGAACAGCACCGCTACCACCGCCAGCAACAGCGCCCACGCCACCCAGTAGCCTTTGAACCACAGCCAGGGCGCCAGCGTCGGCCCAAAGCCGGCCATGTCGGTATAGGTCCAGGGCGGGCTGGCGGCATAGAGGAGCAGCTTGTGCTCAACGCCCAACTTCGGAGCGAAGGCGATGCACCCGTAGGCCAGCAGCGCCACCAGATGCCCCACAAACTTCTGATTGACGAGCACGTGCACGGCCAGGGCCAACAGGGCAAAGAGCAGGCAATCGACCAGTTGCAGCCCGAACAGGACCTGCACGTACAAGCCACTCTCTCCCCTGACCCTGCCCAGGGCTGCCTGTGCCACCAGTCCGGCGGCCATCAGGAAGGCCAGCCACACCACCAGCACGAGGGCCAGGGCCAGAAACCGGCTCAGGAACAGCACCCATTCGGGCACCGGCGCCGCGTTGGCAATTTCGCTGAGGCCGGTTTCCCGCTCCCGCCACACCAGCTCTCCGGCGTAGAAAATGATGAGCAACACGAGGATGCTCCAGAACGTCGCCGGCTGCGCCAGGGGCGCGGTCAGGTAATCCAGGACGAAGTCGGTTCTTGGGAGCAGGGGCACGCCCCGGCCCTTCAGGTTTCCGGATACGGTGGCCCCGACCAGCAAGGCCAGGAGTGCCAGCAGGGGCAAGCCGGCTTTGCTTGTGGCGAGCAGCCCAAAGCCTTGCCCGGTGAGCAGGCGCAACTGCTGCAGCTGCGTGGCCACCCCGTGCGTGCCCCTGGCCGGCGGCAGCACTGGGCCGGTTTCCCAGTCCAGTTGCTCCCGGGCCGCCAGGGTGGGTGTTGGCTGTTTACCCGGCTTAGCCTTGGGGCTGGCTTCGGGCAGCATCAGCTGAAAGCGGGAATAGGTAAATGCCAGCGCGCCCAGCGAGACGCCGAGCCACAGAAGACGGTTGGCAAGAAAAGAGCCCTCTAGCAGATACAGGCGCGTATTTTTCTCCAGTGGGCTCCAGTCGTTAGACATATGGTCGAGCACCGGCCCGAAGCTCATGGGGTCGGCCAGATTCCGCCATTGCCCCCCCGCATCGGGCAGCACCACCCACACCATGTAGGCCGCCACAAACAAAACCGCGCCGCCCAAGTAGCTTCCCATGGCCCGGCGGCTGAGCGCCGCCACCGAGAACTGAATGGCCGTTGCGAAAAAAGCGTTGGGCAGCACGATAAAGCCAAAGGCCGTGAGGTAGGCCGCCATCCGGAACGGCCCCAGCAGTTCGGCCTCTACCCCGCCGGCGTACATGCCCAGCAGCAGGCCCGCCGGAACCGCCAGCAGCACGAGGCCATTGAGCGCCAGGGCGGCCAGAAACCGTCCGCCCAAGTAGGCCGCTTTGCTGACGGGGGCGCTGTAGGTGAGCAAATGCATGCGCGTTTGCACGTCGCGGGCCGCGGCATCGCCCGCCACCGACGCGCCTACCAGCAGCCACTTCACGCTGCAGATTACCGCCACGCCCGCAACGACAATGGGCGCATTCACCAAGAAGTACCCGTCCCGCGCATCGGAGGCGTAGTTGGCCACGACAATCAGAAAAGCCAGCACCAGCATAGCCGCGAAGTAGAGCCAGGTAGTGGCCCGGCGCAGCTGGTACCAGAATTCGAGCGCAAAAATTCGTTGGAGCTTCATCGCGCGATTCCCTCCACTTGTGGCTGCCGGCTGGCCGTGCCGAAACAGCCCGCCATGGCCCCGAAATAGACGTCTTCCAGGTCCGGCTCCACCGCTTCGAAGCCGTGGCCGGGCCGGTCGGGGCTGTGCACGTGCACCAGGGTGCGGCCGCTCAGCAGCTTGGCCAAAATGACCTGGTGCTCCCGCTTCAGCGCAGGCAGGGCGGTTTTATCGGTCAGCTTGCGCCACATGCGGCCTTTGAGGGACGCCACGGCCTCCAGCGGCTCGGCTTCCAGCAGGATTTGGCCCTGGTTGATGATGGCCATTTTCGTGCACAGCTCCGACACATCTTCCACGATGTGCGTGGAGAGAATCACCACGCTGTTCTCGCCTAGCTCGCTCAGCAGGTTCAGAAAGCGCACCCGCTCGGCGGGGTCCAGGCCGGCGGTGGGCTCGTCTACTATCAGCAGCCGGGGGTTGCCCAGCAAGGCCACCGCCACGCCAAAGCGCTGGCGCATGCCGCCGGAGTAGCCGCCCAGCTTCTGCTTGCGCTTGTCCCAGAGGTTGGTTTGTCGGAGCAGGGCCTCGGTGGTGGCGCGGCGCTCTGCCCGGTTGGTGATGCCTTTCAGCACCGCGAAGTAGTCGAGCAGTTCCTCGGCGCGGGCTTGGGGGTACACGCCGAACTCCTGGGGCAGGTAGCCCAGCGTTTGGCGCACGGCTTCCTTTTGGTTCACCACATCGATGTCGCCCAAAAACAGCGCTCCTTCATCGGGCTCTTGCAGCGTGGCCAGCGTGCGCATCAGGGTCGATTTGCCCGCGCCGTTGGGGCCCAGCAGCCCGTACATGCCCGGCGGAATGTCCAGCGACACATTATCCAACGCCTGCACGCCGTTCGCATACCTTTTGGAGACGTTGCGGATGGCCAGGCCCAGCGGGTGCTTTCTCATATTATCTGATTTTCTTCGGTTTACTTGTTATCAGAGAAAGAAGGGCAGCCCCTGAACTGGTGCTTTTTCTCTATCTCGGGACGAAGCAATTCTTGCCGGGCGGGAAAGCGAAACCCGATATGCTAACGCGTCAAAGGAATCTGCCAAGCGGGGATTTGCTTCCGCCAAAGCCCTGGCAGGCCCCTTTCCACATCCCGTAGATTGAAAGGAGCAGCTGGTCGAAACGGTGGCCCGGGCAAGGACCGCAAGCCGCAACTTTGTGCCATGGACCGAGTCAAAAAAATCTTCCGGCTGATTCACCTATCCGTCTGGGTCTTGTTCACCTCGCTGGTCTGCTTGCAGTTGGGCGGCGACGGCACCGCCCACTGGCGTAGCACCGCCGTGGGATTCCTGGCAATCTGCCTGTATGTGTTTTACAGCCATTTCTACCTGCTGACCCACCATACCGGCACGAGAAGAAGCTATTTGCTCCGGCTAGCGGGCATCTGGCTGACCGGGCCGCTGCCTTTTCTGCTCTTCAACCACCAGCACCTGGATGCCGGAAATCATGCCATGCACCTGCTCACCACGGTGCCCATCTTCATTTTCCTGAGTTGGCTGGCCCGCATCACCGAGACGCTGGTGCTCAACACCATCAAGAAAGAGCAGCTGGAAAAACAGGCCGTGGAAGCGGAGCTGCACTACTTGAAATCGCAGATTAACCCGCACTTCCTGTTCAACACCCTCAACAACATCCACACGCTGGTGTACAAGCAAGCACCCGCCGCCCCGGAGGCGGTCATGCACCTGGCCTCGTTGATGCGCTACATGATTTATGAGTCCAACGCGGCCACGGTGCCGCTGGCCCGGGAAATGGACTACTTGCGCGACTACGTGAGCCTGCAGCAGCTCCGCTACAAGAACAGCCCGGTGGTGGACTTGCAGGTAGCGGGCGAGACGGAATCCCACTACATTGCCCCGCTGCTGTTCATCCACCTCCTGGAAAACGCCTACAAACACAGCCCCGCCCGGCTAGAACCCGGCGACCTGCAGGTGCGGGTGGACGTGCAAGCCGATACCCTGGCCTTCCGCGTGCAGAACCCCGTCGGAAGAAGCTTCGCTCACGCGCTGGAAGAACCCGGTGGCATCGGCTTGCCCAATGTCCGGAAAAGGCTGTCGTTGTTGTATCCGGACCAACACACGCTCACCATTCAGAACACCGGCGACACCTTTACCGTCCTTCTTACCATCCACGGCTTGGACGGACACGTCTGCACATCGCAAACGGAATTGGGCCCTCTTAAAGCCGTAGGCATTACTGTATCCCATGATTAAAAGAGTGTTCCTTCTATGCATTATCGTGTTTGCGTTGGCGACTGCGCTCTCGATGCGCTTAGAGGCCATGTCCGATGGTTATACAACGCTCGGTTTTCCCGTACCCTTTCTGCAATACACGAGCGGAAAATGTGTGGCCTGTGCACACTATTTTAAGTGGTATGCCCTAACCTTTGACTTGCTTATCAGCCTGATTGCTGCCTGTGGTGGGTTGAAGGCGTGGAAAATTGTGTTGGACAGGAGTGAGTAGCAGCCTAGTTTCAGTAAATCCACGGCCTTCAGGCCCCTGTCCATGAGAGAAAAGCTCACCTGCTACATCATTGAGGACGAGCACCTGGCCCAGGAAATACTGGAAGAATACATCCGGAAGGTCCCTTTCCTGGAGTTGAAAGGCTCCTACGTGAGCCCCTTGGAGGCCGCCTCTCAGTTAAAGGAAGACAAGCCCGACCTGCTGTTTCTCGACATCAACATGCCGGACCTGGATGGGCTCAGCTTCATTCCGATGCTGAACCCCAAACCCATGATTGTCCTCACCACCGCCTACGACCAGTACGCACTGAAGGCGTACGAGCTGGAGGTGCGGGACTACCTGCTGAAGCCCTTCACGTTCGAGCGGTTTTACAAAAGCGTTTTACGCCTGTACCAGGACCAGAGCCCCCGGCAACCCGCAGAAAAGAGAGAGGAAAAAGCAGCGCTCAAAAACGAGCAGGAGTATATTTTTCTGAAGGTGGGCCACCGCATCCAGAAAGTCGCTACCCGCGATATTCTCTTTGTGGAGGGGATGAAAGACTATTTACGGATTCATACCAGCGAGGAGAAGATTATGACGCTGCTGAATTTTGCCAAATTGGAGGAGCTGCTGCCCGCCCGGGATTTTGCCCGCGTGCACCGGTCCTTTCTGGTCGCCATCGACAAAATCGACCACATCGAGAAAAATCGGATTCAAATTGCCGACCAAATCATCCCCATCAGCGACACCTACGCCGAGGCTTTTTATAACATGCTGAAGGGGTTGCAGTAAGGTGAGGCTGGTAATAATGCTGTTTAGGAAGTGTTTCGCTGGCCGGTCCGACGCCCTAGGCGTCCGACCGGTTGTCGGTCCACGGCTATTGCGGTGTTGGGCTTGCGGCAACCGGTCCGACGCCTAGGGCGTCGGACCGGGCGGGGCCGACTTGCTGAATGCCTTCATTTTATTAGCTCCAGGCCTGAGAGTCGGCGTCGGCTTCACCGGGCATTGCTCCCTTGGCCACGGCTGGCACTGCGGCCCGGCGGCGCCCTAGTTGCCCACCCGGCCTTCCTCGTCGGAGCTGGCGGCGGCGCGGTGGGCCTGGGTTTTGCCGTTGCCGATTTTGCAGGTGAAAGTGAGCGTCACGCGGCGGCTTTCCCACTGGTTGTTCCAGGTCTGGTTCACGTTGTTGTAGTTGAGCGTGCTGCGGAAGCGGCTGGTGTTAAGCAGGTCGGCCACGCGCAGGCTGAGGGTGGCGCGCTCGGCCCAGAGCTGCTTTTTCAGGCCCAGATTGACGGCGCCGCTGGCTTTGGTGCGGTAGAGGCCCGACACGCCGGGCGAGTCGTAGCTGCCGCCCACCATCAGCTTGTAGCTGCGGGGCAGCACGAAGGTGTGCTCGGAGCTGGCCGCCCAGTTGTAGCTGGCCAGGCGCACGGGCCGGTCCTGGACGGTGGTGCGCACCTGGGTGTAGCTGCCGCTCAGCTGGTTGTCGACGCCCCAGTACTTGGCAATGTCGGTGTGGCCGCCCGAGCTCAGGGTGAAGGTGCTGGTTTCGGCCAGGTTCTGCAGGGTGCTGGTCGATACGCTGGTGTCGTCGTTCTGGGTCACCACGTTGTTCACGGTGTTGGTTTCGTGCAGGTAGCTCAGGCTCAGCACCTGGAAGTCTTTGTGCAGGTAGTTGAGCACGAAGGACTGCGAGAGCGCGGGGGCCAGGAAGGGGTTGCCCTGCTGGGCGGTGTAGAAGTCGGTGTAGTTGAGGAAGGGGTTCAGGTTTTGGTAGGCGGGGCGGCTGATGCGGCGGCTCACCGAGGCGCTCACCTGGTTGTGGCCGTCCAGCTGGTAGCTGGCGAAGGCGCTGGGAAACAGCTGGAAGTACTTGCGGGCAGTGCGCGGGCCCACGGCCGGCGTGCCGGTGGTTTGGGTGAGCTCGCCGCGCAGGCCGGCTTTCAGCTCGAGGTGGCCGAGGGCGGTGTTTACGCTCACGTAGCCGGCGCTGATGTGCTCGTCGTAGGCAAACTGGTTGGTGCGCAGGGCGTCGAGCCGCCAGCCGCCGTTCAGCAGCTGGTCGAATTGGATGGCGCTGCGCGAGGTTACCCAACTGGTTTTGGCGCCGGTTTCGGCCCGCCACTTGGTGCCGGCAAAGGGGTGCACGTAGTCGATTTTGGCGGCCCGAATGGCGGTTTCCGACGACGCGTCGCTGCGCAGCTGCTCGGCGGGCCGGCCCTGCTCGGCGCGGGGCGCAAACACCACGTTGTTGAAGCGTTGGTCTTTGGCGCTGGTGTAGCGCACGTAGTCGGCGGCGGCGCTCAGCTCGCGGCCGGTGCTGTCGAAGGCGTAGCGGTAGTACAGGTTCAGGGCCTGGTTGTTGCCGGTGCTGGTTTGGGGGTTGGTCATCTGGCGGCGGCCGCCGGGGGCACCGGCGCGGTCGGTGGTCACGGAGTTGCTGGTGCTCACGGCCTCGGTCTGGTTGAAGCCGCCGCGCAGCTGGACGCCCAGGCTTTGCGCGGGGGTGAGGGCCACGTCGGCGCCGGCGGTGTAGGTGGCCGAGTAAGAGAGGGGGCGCCACAGGTTTTCCTGGTTGAAGATGCTGTCGCGGATGTTGCGAATCATCGTCAGGCGGTTGAAGGAGTTGTAGCGGCCGCCGTCGAGGCGGGCAAAGAGGCGCACTTTGCCCGCGTTGTAGGCTAGGTTGGTGCCGGCCCAGCTTTTCTCGTAGCGGCCCTGGCCCTGGCCCAGGGTGTAGGTGCCGCTCAGGCCCGGCAGCTGGCTGCGGCGCAGCTTGATGTTGAGCACCCCGGCCGTGCCGGCGGCGTCCATCGAGGCGGGCGGGTTGGGCAGCAGCTCAATCTGGCTGATGGCCGTGGCGGGCAAGGACTTGAGGTAGCTGCTCAGCACCTCGCCCGACATGTAGGTGAGCTTGCCGTCTATCATCACGTTTACGCCGGTGCTGCCGCGGTACATCACGTGGTCGTCCTTGTCGAGGGTCACGCCGGGGGCTTTCTTGAGGATGTCGAGGGCCGTTTCGCCGGCCGTGTTCAGGCGGGCCACGTTCACCACGGTGCGGTCGGCGTGCTGTTCGAGCAGGGGCGTGGTGCCCACTACGGTCACTTCTTTCAGGGCCGTGGCGGCGGGCGCCAAGCGCAGCGCCGGCACCGCTACGGGCTCGTTGGCCACCACAAAAGCGGCGCTGCGGGCGCTGCGGTAGCTCAGCAGCAGGGCCTTCACGCAGTAGCGGCCGGGCTTTACGCCGCCAAAGGTGTAGGCGCCCTGCTCGGTGGTGGTTTGGGAGTTGGCAATGGTGGAATCGGGCAGCGCCAGCAGCACGGCGGTGGCGAAGGCCAGGGGCTGGCCGGTTTCATTGTGCACGGTGCCGGTGGCGGTGGGTTGGGCGGCGGCCCGCTGCGAAAGCGCCGGCAAGGCCAGGAGCAGCAGGACGAAGAAGCGGCGGCAGCAGGTAAAGGTGTTCATCGGAAAAGGGCGTTGGCTGATGGATGGCTCAAAGGTGAGCGGCCCCCTTTTCGATATAAAAAACATTATCCCAACGCCCCAAAACCCGCTGCTACTGCCTACAAAAGCACTTTTTCCATTTCGCATTCCAAAACCGGCCTTTCGCATAAAAAAGGTGCGGGCCCTGGCGGCTGGCGGTAGTTTTGGTTTCTCGGGTCAAAATGGGGCCGGCCCGCTGCCTGCCCCTACCCTTTTCCGCACTCCCATGAAAAACAAAGTCGTATTCTGGCACATCCTGGGCTGGCTGCTGTATGGCGGCTACGAGTTCCTTGGCGTGGCGCTGCACAGCAAGCACTTGCGCATCAGCCTGTGGCTCACGGCGTCCATGCTTTTTATCCGGATTATTGAGTTTTACCTGTGCTACCTCGTGGTGTACCCGCGCCTGCTGCGCTCGGGCCGGGGGCCACAGTTGGCAGCGGCCGTAGCGGGCGTGCTGGCGCTCTACATCGGCTTGCGGGCCCTGATTGAGGAAGCCATTTTCCCCGCTGTCCTGGGCTTCCATAATTACACCATTGACGGGTCGATTTATTATAAAATCGGGTACTACATCGGCGACAACCTCTTCTTCGGCAGCCCCATGATTGTGCTGAGCGCGGCCGTGTGGAGCGCGCAAGCCGCCCTGCGCCGCGAGCGCGAAAACCGCCAGCTGCGCGAAGAAAAACGCGCCGCCGAAGTGGCCTTTCTCCGGACCCAAATCAACCCGCACTTCCTCTACAACACCCTCAACATGCTCTTCAGCATGGCCTACCCGGTGGCTAAACCCGTGGCCAACGCCATCCTGAAGCTCTCGGAGCTGATGCGCTACATGCTGCACCAAACCCCCGACGGCCAAGTGGAGTTGGAGAAGGAAATCGACTACCTGCGCAACTACCTGGACCTGTACCGCCTGCGCTTCCCCGACAGCTTCTTCGTGGATTTCACCGTTACCGGCGAGCCGGCCGGCCGCCGCGTGGCCCCGCTCGTCCTCATTCCTTTTGTGGAAAACGCCATCAAGCACGGCGTGCTGGACGACCCCGAAAACCCGGTGCACATTCGCCTGAACATCGAAGGCGAGCAGGTGCAATTTGAAGTAGAAAACCAGCGCAGCAACGACCAGAAGGACGCCACCACCGGCATTGGCCTGCCCAACCTGCGCCGGCGCCTGGAGCTGCTGTACCCCGAGCGCCACGCGCTGCACGTGAATTCGCAGAACGAGCAGTTCACCACCTCGTTGCGCCTGGTGGGGTAAGCGAGTCGCCACAACCTCACCTCTACCGGGTACGACCCTGGTTCGCTTGACGCGCGAAGCCCGCGGAGAGGGGAGCCGGACGAGTTGTAGCGCGGACTTTCAGTCCGCGAGCTGCTCACATCTACACAGTTCACGCGCGGACTAAAAGTACGCGCTACAACTCGACGCCTGCCGTACTTTGCTCCCCAACTTTCCCGCGCCCATGATTCGTTGCCTTGCCGTTGATGACGAAGCCCCGGCCCTGCTCATCCTGGCCGATTACATCAGCCAGCTCCCTTTCCTCACGCTGGTGGGCACCACCACCAACCCCATCGAGGCGCTCACGCTGGTGCAGCAGGGCCGGGTCGACTTGGTGTTTCTCGACATTCAGATGCCCAAGCTCACCGGCCTGCAATTCCTCAAGCTGGCCGGCAACAAGTGCAAGGTCGTGCTCACCACCGCCTACCCCGAATACGCCCTCGAAGGCTACGAAAACGACGTGGTCGATTACCTGCTCAAGCCCATTTCCTTCGAGCGCTTCTTCAAGGCCGCTCAAAAGGCGCTGGCGCTGTTGCCGGGCCCGTCCGCGGCGGCCGTGGCTCCGGTGCCGATGGCCGCCGCGGTGGCGGCCCCGCTCGCGCCGCCAGCCGCCGGCCACATGTTCGTGAAGGGCGAAAGCAAGAACAAATTTCTGCGCGTCAACTACGCCGACATTCTCTACATCGAGGGGCTGAGCAACTACGTCTCCATTCACTTGCCCACGCAGCGCGTCGTCACCTACCAAACGCTCAAGGAGCTGGCCGAGACGCTGCCGCAGCCGCCGTTTCTGCGGGTGCACAAGTCTTTCATCGTGTCGCTGGACAAGATTCGCATGGTCGATGGCAACACGATTTATATCCTGGACAAGGAGATACCGGTAAGCGACACTTACCGCGAGCAGCTGTACCGGCTCATCCGCGAAGCTTAAGGAAGGACCTTAGCGGCATGTGGAGCCTGTTTATTATTGGTTTTTATACTGGTTAGCCGCCCGTTCATGCAAGGCCAGGGTGTAGTACTCGCCCTGTTTGCTAACATGCTCCGGCACTTCTCTTTCTTTCAGCCAATCGACGTTGCAGTGGAGCCGGCCGGCGTTGAAAGGGTTTGAAACTGGTGCCAGCAGTTAGCCCAACTCATCCCCGCCCAAACGCCTCAAATATGACGTTGGAACGTCTCTAATCGTGATGCGGGACTAATGCAGCAGCGCGCCCGCAGCGCCAATGTGCAAGCCGGGCGGCTGGCACCGCCCACGAAAAAGGGTAGCTGCGCTTTGCAGCTACCCTTTTTCATATGTCATGTCCTGCAACAATGACCAGCAGGCGTTTACTCGTCTTTCGTTGGCGAAGGCGTCGCTTTCTTCGTCGCCTTCATCAGCCAGTTCGCCACGGCGGCCACCGTTACCGTACTGGCCGCGGCCACCGCGGCCACCACTTTGTGGCCGTCCGGGGTTTCGGGTGAATTCACCAGGTCCTGGTACCGCTTCAGGGGATTGGCTTCGCTGGATTCAGCGGTCTGCTTGGGCGTGGAACCGGCGGTTGACTCGGCCGAAGAAACACTGGTAGGGAAGTCGTCGGGTTGGTTGCCGGAAGTGGTGGAATCGGTCATGGAAGGAACGGTTAGAGTGGTGGAAGCAGCAAGTGGGACACGTTGGGCGCTGGAGGAACGAAGTAACCAAAAGGCGCGCACCAAGAGGTACCCTCCCACCACCGCCAGTACCGCATGAGTTGGACGCATACAAGGATTACCTAACGTAAGGCAAGCCAGGCGCGTTATGGTTGAGCTACGCCCAACCGGCCAAGTCCCGGAAGCCCCACCCGACGCAGATGCCAAAAACCCAGGCAGAGAACAGCGGGCCCCATACGATGACCACAGGCCGCCTACGGGAAGAGGAACGGCCGCGCTCGTTGCAAGCGGACGAACAGGTTCTGAAATCCGGCTTGTTTACGCGGTCGGAATGCAGCTCAAACCGACTGGCTTTCAGCCGCCTACCTGAGCATGCCTTTCCCCGCCGCTTCGGCCCGGGCCGGGGTGGCCACCAACCGGGCGACCTGCTCGTAGTGGGCCAGCTCTTCGGCCAGCGCGGCCACCCGCCAGCCGATTTCGGCTTGCCGCGCGGCCTCGTGCGGCACCGCCCCCGAAACGAGGTGGGCGCGCTGCAGCCACGCGTACGCCCCGGCAAGGTCGTCGAACACCACGACCGTGGCCGACAGCGGGCGCACGGCCTCGTTGGCGAAGTGCTGCAGCAGCAAATTGGGCGCGCACACCCAGGCCAAGTACTTGATGCCGGCCAGGCCCAGGTGGGGCAGGAACTCTCCGGCCAGCCACGGCGCCGCCTCGGGGCTGATGCTCACCACGTCGCAGTTGCTGTTGAGCACGCGGGCGTAGGAGCGTTTCAGAAAGCAGCGGGCCAGCGTCAGGCACCCGGCTTGCACTTGCTTCAGGGTGAGGGTGCCGCGCCAATCGGCAAACAGCCAGTCGTTGGCCTTGTCGTAGTAAACGGCCACGGGCGCGGTGTCGTAGAGCAACTTAAGCATTGGGTGGGGAAAGCAGCAAGCGGCGCTAGAAAGCGCCGGCTATTCGGCAAAAGGACAGTGCAAATATTTAATTCAAAGGTAATTCTGCTCTCTCTACATTGAAAATGACATTCGCCTTGATTTATAGTGCATTATGCTGCTAATAAATTAGATTCCAGTAGCTTTTCCCGCGTTATGCCGGAATTTTATAAACAGAGTACAACAAGTGACTAGTTGCTACTACTGGTCTTATTTCCCCGGCACCCGCCGGGCCTTGCCAGCTAAAGTTCTTCCTCGTCCATCTGCGGGCTCGGACGGGGAATTGCACTGCGCTGAAAACAGTTACCAACATCGAAACCACAACTCTCCAACTGCTGGGCGCTGAGTTTCACGGGCCCACATGCCCGCCCAGTGGGCTCACCGGCCCCAAGAGCTGAAAGCAGAGCTGGAAGCGGATGCGCAACTACGCGGCGCGCATCGGGGGCAGGCCGACTTGGTGCAGTGGGAAAAGGGCAGCACAAACGAGCTTTGTACGCGCTGGGTGCGACGCACTGCTGAATCGGTTTAGAAGTCGGCTCCGCCCGGTCCGACGCCCTAGGCGTCCGACCGGTTGTTGGTAGCACAATCCCCTGAAAGCCCTGCCGACAACCGGTCGGACGCTTAGAGCGTCGGACCGGCCAGCGACATCCTTCTAAACAGCTTCACTTTGAAAAACACCGGCCCTCTTCACCGAATATGAAGCATTGCCTAGCCCTTTTGTACATCCTTGTTGCCCGGCCCGCCCTGGCGCAGCAGCCGCAGTTTACCGTCCACAACCTACCGCTCCCCCGGGAGCTGTCGTCGGCCGACAACCAGTTCTCTGGGCTCTCTATCAGCGCGGGCAAGCTGTTTCTGTTATCGGAAAGCCGGCTGCAAGACAACGCCGAAGCCAAGCTGTATACGGTGCAGCTCAAGGACCTGGAGCGGCAGCTCGCGGACTCGACGTACGTCCTGCCGTACCAGAAGCTGCCCTTGATAAACCTTCCTGCGCTTCGCACAAAAATAAATGCAGCGGGGCAGCGCTACGAAGGCCTTGAGGCGCTGCTTATCGACCGTGGGGTGGTGTACCTCTCCGTGGAAAACGACACCCACTCCCCCAACGGCTACCTGCTTCGGGGCGCGCTGAGCAGCAACGCCGTGGTCCTGGACACCACTTTCCTGGTGCCGCTCGCCAAGCCCGTTGCGGCTGATGGGGCGCCCATCTACAACGCCGGCTTCGAGGCGCTGGCAGCTTCGCGCAGGCGCCTGTTTGGCTTCTTCGAATTCAACTACTTCTCGGGCGAAAACTGCGCCTACGAGTTCACCAAGAAGCGCCTGCCAGCCGTCCGCCCGCCCCGCAAACGGCGCGTCGAGCGCGTACCGTTCCGCCTCACCGACATCACCGCCGTTGGCAGGCACCGCTTCACGGCCATCAACTATTTCTTTCAGGGCGGGGGCGAGGATGCGGTTTACCGGACGCCCGCCGGCGACCTTGCCAGCACGCAGCTTATCCAGGACCGGGGCACGTATCGCAGCTATGCCAGGCTGCTGACCATGGAGTGGAAAGGCCAGAAATTCACGTGGCGCCCCCTGTGGGAATTTCCGGAATCGTACCGGGGCTACAACTGGGAAGGCCTCGCGGCCTACCACGGCGGCTACTTCGTCATCAACGACAAATACACGCCCCAGCGCCCGTTTCGAACGACTTTGCTCTACCTTAAACGGGTACCGTAGCTGGGAGAAGCCTGCGTTAGGCAGCACGAAAGCTTCCCATCTGGTACCGTAGCTCCTTCGATTGCTCGTCCCCGGCCTACTTACGCCTGCTTCTGCGGTACGCCCCCGGCTTCTGACCAACCGCTGTGGGCCGGGCAGCCCATTGCCCGCAATTGCCTCGCCGCACTGTTTGGGCCGCAACCGCGCCTCTCTGCGGCTCCGCAACTTAAGTTAGCGCGTCTTTAACAAGCTGTTTGGGTTGGTTTCAGGCGTTCTTGGCCGCGGTAGAGACGCAACATCTTGCGTCTCGTCGTTCGCGCCGCCTAGCTATCGTTCGCCGCGTAGCTGTCGTTCACCGCATCGTCGTTCAACGACGAGACGCAAGGTATTGCGTCTCTACCGCGGCTCTTTTTTTAGCCAACTCAAACAGCCTCTATGTAAACTGCGTGGGCATGGCGCCAAACACCGCAGTTCGGTCCAAGTTATCAAGCAGCGCGCCGCAACCGAAGGCCGGCCTTGGGCCTACTTTCCGTTCCCTATTTTAGCCCCCGGCCCGGCGCTTGTGCCTTCCATCTCCTTATTCTAAGCCCCAAGTCCATGACTGCCGAACACCAGCGCCTGGCCGAAACCAACGCCCATCAAGTGCCGTGGCGCAAATTTGGGCCGTACGTGTCGGAGCGGCAGTGGGGCACCGTGCGCGAGGATTACTCGGCCGGTGGCAACGCCTGGAACTTCGTGACCCACGACATGGCCCGCTCCTACGCCTACCGCTGGGGCGAGGACGGCCTGGCCGGCGTCTGCGACGACCAGCAGCTGCTTTGCTTGGCGCTGGGCCTCTGGAACGGGCAGGACCCCATTCTCAAGGAGCGCCTGTTTGGGCTGAGCGGCCCCGAGGGCAACCACGGCGAGGACGTGAAAGAGGTGTATTACTACCTCGACAACCTGCCCACCCACTCCTACATGCAGCTGCTGTACAAGTACCCGCAGCGCGCGTTTCCGTACGAGTGGCTGGTGCAGGAAAACGCCCGCCGCACCCGCCAGCAACTCGAATTTGAGCTGCTGGACACGGCCATTTTTCACGACAACCGCTACTTCGACGTGTGCGTGGAGTACGCCAAAGCCGGGCCCGAGGACTTGCTCCTGCTGGTTACGGTGAGCAACCGGGCCGCCGAAGCGGCCACGCTGCACCTGCTGCCCCAGCTCTGGTTTCGCAACACCTGGGCCTGGGAACCCAGCGCTCCCCGCCCCCAGCTCGCGGCCACGCCGGACGGTGCCATTGCTGTCCACCATTCCAAACTGGGGGACATGAGCCTGTATTGCGACGAGGCGCCGGACTTGCTTTTCTGCGACAACGACACCAACACCGGCCGGCTCTACGGCGCGGCCCCGGCGGCCGGCCCCGGGTACTTCAAGGACGGCATCAACGACTACGTGGTGCACGGGCAGCACGCGGCCGTGAACCCGGCCCGCACCGGCACCAAAGCCGCGGCGCACTACGTGCTGCCGCTTCCGGCCGGGGCCAGCCAGACGGTACGCCTGCGCCTGGGCCCCGCCGGCCTGGCCCAGCCGTTTGCTGATTTTGACGAGTTGCTGGCCCTGCGCCGGCGCGAGGCCGATGCCTACTACGCCGTGCTGCAGGCCGGCCTGGCCGACGCCGACGCGCGCCGGGTGCAGCGCCAGGCCTGGGCCGGCATGCTCTGGAGCAAGCAGTTTTACTACTACGACGTGCCCGAATGGCTGGCCGGCGACCCCGCCCTGCCGCCCCCGCCGGCTGCCCGCGCCCACGGCCGCAACGCCGGCTGGAAGCACCTCAACAACGCCGACGTCATCTCCATGCCCGACAAGTGGGAGTATCCCTGGTACGCGGCCTGGGACTTGGCTTTCCACTGCGTGCCGCTGGCCCAGCTCGACCCCGGCTTCGCCAAGCAGCAGCTGCGCCTGCTCTGCCAGGACTGGTACATGCACCCCAACGGCCAGCTGCCGGCCTACGAGTGGTCGTTCTCGGACGTGAACCCGCCCGTGCACGCCTGGGCCACCTGGCGCGTGTACAAGATGTGCCAGAAGCAGAACGGCGGCGCCGGCGACCTAGACTTTCTCGGCACCGTGTTTCACCGGCTGCTGCTCAACTTCACGTGGTGGGTGAACCGCAAGGACCGCGACGGCCGCAACGTGTTCGAGGGCGGCTTCCTGGGCCTGGACAACATCGGGCTGTTCGACCGCTCGGCGCCGCTGCCCCCTGGCGCCTACCTCGAGCAGGCCGACGGCACCGCCTGGGTGGCCATGTACGCGCTCAACATGATGCGCATGGCCCTGGAGCTGGCCCGCACCCAACCCATTTACCAGGACCTGGCCAGCAAGTTCTTCGAGCACTTCCTCTACATCGCCGGGGCCATGACCAACATGGGCCACGAGGAAATGGACCTCTGGGACGAGAAGGACGAGTTTTACTACGACGTGCTGCACACGCCCGAAGGCGGCCGGCAGTTCCTCAAAACCCGCTCGCTGGTGGGGCTCATTCCGCTCTTCGCCGTGGAAGTGCTGGACGACGAGGTGCTGGCGGCCGTGCCCCAGTTCGTGGCCCGGCTGAACTGGTTCCTGGCCAACCGGCCGCACTTGGCCCGCCTCGTCAGCCGCTGGGAGCAGCCGGGCCAGGGCGCCACCCACCTGCTCTCGCTGCTGCGCGGCCACCGCATGAAGCGCCTGCTGGCCCGTGCCCTCGACGAGGCCGAGTTCCTGTCCGAGTACGGCGTGCGGTCCCTGAGCAAGTACCACCAGGCCCACCCCTGCCGCCTGCGCTACGCCAACCGCGACCTCGTGCTGCGCTACGAGCCGGGCGAGTCGGAAACCGACCTGTTCGGGGGCAACTCCAACTGGCGCGGGCCCGTCTGGTTCCCCACCAACTTCCTGCTCATCGAGAGCCTGCAGCGCTTTCATCACTACTACGGCGACGATTTTAAGGTGGAATACCCCACGCGGTCGGGCCAGTACTGCACCCTGCTCGAAATCGCCGACGCGTTGAGCGCCCGCCTCACGCGGCTGTTTTTGCGCAACGAAGCCGGCGTGCGCCCCGCCCTGGGCCCCGACAAGCGCTTGCAGCACGACCCGCACTTTCGCGACTACCTGCTCTTTCACGAATACTTCCACGCCGACACCGGCCGCGGCCTCGGCGCCAGCCACCAAACCGGCTGGACCGGCCTCATCGCCAAGCTGCTGCAGCCCCGCCCTGACGCTCGCACGCCGGACATTGGCAGCGGTTCCTGACATTGTTCAGCACCATGAAATCGGGGCCGACCATTCGAAAGCCCTGTTCAAGCACCACGTCAACGACGTGCCCATGACGGCCATTTGCCGCCCCATCGAAATCGAGTTGCCCCAGATGCTGGGCGAAGCCGAGGTGCCCGCCCGCGTGCTGCCAGTCAACGCCACTTTGCTGTAACGACGAGGTAACCGGTGCGGCCGTAGCTGCCCCGGCCTAGCCACGTTGCAGCACGCAGGCAATCGCCGCGGCCGGCACCGCCGAAATCGTAATGCGCAAAGCGCTAGCGACTACCAACGCCTACTACTGAGCCGGCGCAGCCCCGACCACAACCAAGCGGCCTCGGCGAACACCTGCGCAAGTAAATGGTTGAGCAAGAGTTAGCAATCTGAGTTACATCCCTTCTTAATTTAGAATTAATCTAAATAGATGTTGCTGAATGAGGCAATAGTGCAGAGCTTTGCGCTGTTTATAATCATTCTAAATAAGCATGCGTCTTCTTACTGCTCAGCGCCTCGTTCTGTTTTCCCTGCTCTTGCTGCTCCCCACCTTCCTCTGGGCCGCCGACCCCGGCCGCGGCGTGTTGTCGGGCACCGTGCGCACCGCCGACGGCCAGCCGGCGCCGTTTGTGAGCGTGGCCCTGAAGGGCACGGCCGTGGGCACCACCACCGACGAGCGGGGTTTTTACCGCCTCGCGGGCCTGGCCCCCGGCACCTACACGCTGGTGGTGCAGGGCCTGGGCTACGACGCCACGGAGCAGCAGGTGGAAATAAACGACCAGGCCACTGCCGACGTGGCCCTGGCCCAAACCACCCGCGAGCTGAGCGAGGTGCAGGTGCTGGGCCAGAAGCGCCGCACCGCCTCGGCCACGCGCACGGTGCAGGAGCTAATAGACATTCCGATGTCCATTCAGGTGATTGGGCAGGACGTGGTGCAGCAGCAAAACGCCTTCGACCTGGCCACGCTCACGCGCAACATCAGCGGCGTAAACCTGACCGGTACTTACGCGGGGCAGGATTCCTATCAGTTCTTCAACGCCCGCGGCTTCAACTTGAATAACTCGCAGAACTACCGCCGCAATGGATTGATGGTATGGAACATGGGTGCCCACTTCAACGACAATATTGAGTCGGTAGAATTCCTGAAGGGCCCGGCTGCTATTCTCTTCGGCGACGTGGCGCCCGGCGGGGTCATGAACTTCGTGACCAAGAAGCCGCTCAACTACGACTACCGCCGCCTGGAGCTGAAGGTGGGCGAGTACGGCTTGGTTCGGCCCACGCTGGACCTGTCGGGGCCCATCAACGAAAAAGGCTCCCTGCTCTACCGCGTGAACACCACCTACCAGCAGTCCAATAGCTTCCGCGACCAGGTGCGCAGCAACGCCGTCATGTTTGCCCCCAGCCTGACCTGGAACGTGACGCCGCGCCTGAGCTGGAACGTGGAGTATACCCTGAAGAAAACGGAAAGCTCCGACGACCCCGGCCTGGTGTCGCCGACGGGCACTTTTGAGGGCCTGCGGCAGTTGCCGCACAGCCGGTACCTGGGGGAGCCCCGCATGCAGTACGGCTTCACCGACCAGGCGGTGTACTCCACGCTCACCTACCAGCTCAGCGACACCTGGCGGGTGCGCAACCTGAGCTCCTATGGCTACACCACGCGCTCGCCTTACGGCCTGAGCCTGAGCCAGCCCGACGAAGTGGGCAACATCAGCCGCTACGAGTACAACTCCAACCAGTGGTTTGACACCCGCACCGTGGCCCTGGACCTGACGGGTACCGTGCAGACCGGACCCGTGAAGCACACGCTGCTCTTCGGCGCCGACTACTTCGACACGAACTCGCGCTTCACCGAAAGCGCCGGCTACAATTTGATAGACAGCACGTTCAACGTGTTCAACCCACGCTACAACCAGGCCTGCATCAGCTTCGACAATTCCACGTACAGCCCCTTCCGCTTCTTCTACGAGCGGGTGGGCGTGTACGCCCAAGACCAGCTGAGCGTGCTCAACGACAAAGTGCAGGTGCTGCTGGGCCTGCGCCTGAACCGCACCCGCCAAGGCAATAAGTACGACAACCCCGCTGACCGCCCGACCAACGTCAACCCCATCGCGACGGCCCGGCCCATCAGCCCACGCATCGGCTTGGTGTACAAGCCCATGCCGTGGCTGTCGGCCTTTGCCTCGTACACCAACAGCTACGAGGTGAACGCGCCCGCCGACTACGTGGGCGCCGTGAACGAAAACGCAATTGGCAACCTGGAGCCCACCGTGGCCACGCAGTACGAGGCGGGCGTGAAGGCCAACCTGCTGCGCGAGCGGCTGGGCGCCACGCTCACGGCCTTTCACATCGAGAAAAACAACATAACGGGCACCTACTACGAAAACCGCCTGGACCCCGCCGCGGCCGACTTCCGCTACTTCGTGTACTCTGGGGGCCAGCACCGCAGCCGCGGCCTGGAGCTGGACGTCAACGGCCGCGTCACGCCCGAGCTGGCCCTGACGGCGTCGGCGTCGCTCATCGACGCCCGCATTGTGGACGACCCGGCTTACACGGCCGGCAACCGCCTGGCCGGGGCCCCGCGCACGGGCTTCAGCGTGTGGGCCGATTACCAGGTGCCGCTCCGGACGCTCAAGGGCCTGACGCTGGGCTACGGCGTGTTCAACCGGGCGGGCTACTACGGCACCAACGAAAACCTGTACCGCACCCGCGGCTACACCACCCAAGACGCCGCCGTGGGCTACGCCTACAAGCAGTTCTCGACGCGCCTGAGCGTGACCAACCTCACCGACCGCCGCTACTTCCTGCAAAATTTCTCGCCCACCACCTGGGAGCCGCAGTGGGTGCGCCGCGCCGTGCTGAGCCTGGCCGTGAAATTCTAACCCTCCCCGTCCTGCCATGGCCACGTTCACCAAACGCGTCTTTACGCTGCATGCTTGGCTGGGCCTGATTGCGGGCGGGTTCATTCTGGTGTTTTCGCTGACGGGCGCCGCGCTGGTGTTCAGCCACGAGCTGGACGCGGCCCTCAACCGCCAGCAGCGCATCATTGCGGCCCCGGCGGCCGGGCAGCACCCCCTGCCCTACGACGAGCTCTATGCCCGGACCCGCGCCTACGCCGCGCCCCGGGGCTACGCGGTGGGCGCGTTTCGGGAGTTGCCCAAGCAGCCCACTGGCACCATCGACGTGGTGTTGCTGAAGGGCGAAGAGTACCAAAACGTTTTCCTCAACCCCTACACCGGGCAGGTGCTGGGCCCCCAGCAGCACGAGCTCACACGCTGGCTGCTGGAGTTGCACTACCAGTTTTTTCTGGGCCAGGTGGGCGAAGCCCTGGCCGCCTGCTTTGCGCTGGCCTTGATTGGCTCGGTGCTCACGGGCTTGGTGGTGTACCGCAAGCACCTGCTGCCGGTGCTCTTGTTCCGGCAGAAAATCAACTGGCGCAACTGGCGCACGGCTGCTTCGGGCCTGCACCGGGTGCTGGGCGTGTGGACGTGGCTGTTCAACCTGATGATAGCCACCAGCGGCGTGTGGTTTCTGCTGTACCTGCTGGAGCCGGCTTCCTGGCAACAAGCGCCGCCCACGGCCCCGCCCGCGCCGGTGGCCACCTCGCTCGACGCGGTGGTGCGCGAGGCGCAGCGCCGGCTGCCCGGCGCCCGGCTCACGTACCTGAACTTTCCCCGCGCTGCCGGGGCCACCACCGGGCAGCTCTACCTGGACCTGCCCGGCCGCTGGTGGCTGGGCGAATGGGCCACCACCGTCACCTTCGATGCCCGAACGGGCCAGATTACCGAAACGCAGTTGGAGGCGGACTTGCCCTTAAGCACGCAAGTGAGCAGCACGCTCGGGGTGCTGCATTTCGGGCAATACGGCGGCTTGCTGCTCAAGCTCCTCTACTGCTTCTGCGGCCTGCTCACGTCCACCATTAGCCTGACGGGTTTCCTGCTGTGGTGGCGCCGCAAGCGGCCCGGCAGCGCCCGCCAAGGGGCATTGGGGAAGCGCGCCTGCGTTTCGGCCTAAGCGCCGCGCTTCGCAAATGCATCATGGGCCAGTGGCTCAGCTTTGCTGGGGCGCTCAGAGGCGCTCATCACCTGCGCGGCACCAGCCTCAGGCGCCGCCAAATTGCTGTTTTAGCTTGGTCGGCAGGTGCGGCAAGGCCACTACTGCGGCCAACAACCCGGCTTCGGCGCGCCGGGTGAGGAGGATGTCGGCCACGGTTTGGATGGTGATGGCGGTGTCGGCGGCTTCGAGCAGCGTCAGCGCGTCGCCGGCTTGCACGGCGCCGGGTTTCTCTACCCGGAAGTAGATGCCCGACCGACCCGCCCGGGCAAAGTGCGCCACCATGCCGGGGTCGTCGAAGCGGGCGTTGAGCTTGTAGCAGGGCACGCGGGGCTGCACCGCCCGCAGCACGGCCGTGCCCACCCGAAACAGGTCGCCGATGCGCACCTGGGTTTCGAGCAGGCCCTCGGTGGTGAGGTTTTCGCCGAACAGGCCGGGCGTCCAGTCCGTCCAGGCGGGCAGTTGGGCCTGCCAGGCGGCGTAGTGGGCCGCGTCGTAGGCGTACACGGCCTTGTCGGGGCCGCCGTGCACGGTGAGGTCGGCTTGCTGGTCGCCGCGGAAGTTGTGGTGGGCAATGGGCACCGGGCCGGCCACCGGCGCCTTCCAAATGGCGGTGCGAATGGCGCGGCCGTGCCACTCCACCTCGCGCGGCAGCCCAACGTTGACGGAAAGTATGTTCATCGGCAAAAGTGTAGTAGGAACGTCAGAAATCCATCCATAAAACAGAAGTAACGTCATGCTGAGCTTGCCGAAGCATCTCTACCGCAATACTAAAATCAGTTAGTTGCGCGGCAGAGATGCTTCGACTCCGCTCAGCATGACGTGCTGCTTGCCACCAAGTGGCTTTTTGAACAGCTTCTACCGCAGCCGCCGCTCGTCTTCGCGAATGGCCAGGTCGTTGATGCTGGCGAAGCGGCGCTGCATGAGGCCATTGGGCGCAAATTCCCACATCTCGTTGCCGTAGGCCCGCCACCACTGCCTGGCCGCGTCGTGAAACTCGTACTCGAAGCGCACGGCCATGCGGTTTTCACCGAAGCTCCACAGCTCCTTTTTCAGGCGGTAGTCCAGCTCCCGGTCCCATTTGCGGCGCAGGAAGGCCCGGATTTCCTCGCGGCCCCGCAGGAATTCGGTGCGGTTGCGCCACTCCGAATCGGGAGTGTAGGCCAGGGCCACGCGGTCGGGGTCGCAGCTGTTCCAGGCGTCTTCGGCTGCCTGCACCTTTTGCAGCGCCGTTTCGAGCGTGAAGGGCGGAAAGGGCGGGCGCCCTTCGGCCGTTGGGGCGGGCTGGGCCAGCACGGCGTCCCACATGGTGTCGCCGCATTCCTCGTGCACAAACGGCGGCTCGTCGTCCGGGGCGGAGTTGCTATCAGGTAAGCTCATAAATTGAAGGTAAGATGGTGCAGCTTCACCTATCGACGCGCCGCCCCCTAATTCCTTACACCAGGCAAGCGTTGGCCGCGAGCCGGCTGCCGGCCACCCCGTTTTTCTTCGAATGGGCAGACTGAAGCCGGCGCTATGTTTCGGGCCCGTTACCGTTCGGTTACAGTTGCCGAAAAGCCTTTTTTGGCGCCTTCAGCAGGGTACTTTTACATCGAAAAGAGGCAGATAAGCCCCGCGTGGCCAGTGGGTGGACCACGCGGGCACTACCGACCTGTTAGCGTTAGCAAGTATCCCGGGTGGTTTATTGGTGAGTATATACAGAAACAGCCCCAACCTGCAAGTTGGGGCTGTTTTGCTGTTGGAACGGTGCCGGAGCAACGCGGCAACCCGAGTGGGCTATTCCACCGCTTCGGCCTCTTCGGCGAGGGCAGCGGGGGCTTTGGGCGCAGGCTTTCTGGCCGGTGCGGGACGCCGCGCCGCAGCCGGGCGGGCGGTTGGGGCCGGGCGCGAGGCGGTGGCTGGGGCGGCAGCTTCGGCGGCGGGAGCAGCAGCTTTGCCTTTTTTGCCGGCTTGCTTCTGCAGCTTGACGGCTTGCTTGGCTTGTTTGCGCTGCTGCTTTCCCAGTTGGGTGGCCAGGCGCTTGAGGGTTTTGCTTACGCCCTTAGGGATTTCGCCACCGGCTTCGGCCGTGGTGCCGAGGAAGGGCTGGAGCGACGCGGCGAGCTCGCTGGTGAGGGCTTTGCGGGCGCGCTTGCTGGTGGGCGCGGCCGGCTGGGCGGCCTTGGCGGATTTGGCCTGTTGCTTGGCCACTTGTTTGGCGAGTTGGCGCAGGGCTTTGGCAACGGCTTTGGGCGCTTGGCCAGCGCTGGTTGCGGTGGTGTTGCTGAGGTGGGGAGCTACAGCCTCGGCCAGGAGGCCCGCAAGCTGCTTTTTGGGGGTACTCATAACGGTACAGAATGGTGGTTTGGGAGTGGATGCGGCTTAGCGCATTGCCAGCAGCACCAGGGCCAGCACAACCATGCTCGCCATGAAAATGGTGACGATGAGGGTATCGCGCGAAGAAGGCGGGGCTGGTTCCATGGACAATATTACCGCAGCACTGGGAAACGGAGCCTCAAAACACCCCTTTTCCAATGTTAAGCTTTTTTGGAAAGGGCCGTATTGCTTGGAATTGGCGTATTCCCGGCCTTCGCTGCATTTGGTTGGCCGCCGCCTCCGGTTGCGGTTAATTAGCGGCCAGCTCTTCCACCGCCTCCCCCGACGGGGCGGGCACCTCGATGAGGCCCACCGTGCCGGCTTTGGGCAGGTACTGGCCGCTCACCACCGTGGTGCCGCGCAGCCAGCCTGCTACCGGCGCCACCACGTAGCCGTTGCGGGCGTAGCGGGGCACGGCCGCCAGCCGGGCCCGGGCCTGCGCCAGCGCCTGGGCATTGGCGGGGGTAGGCTGGCGGCGGTAGGCTTCGGCGGCGCGGCGCAAGGCCTCCTGCCCGCGTTGCAGCTCGGGCGTGCTCACGGGCACCCGGAGCCGGACCAGCACCTCCCCTTTGGCCACCGGGCGGCTGCCCCACACCAGCACTTCGGCTACGTGGCCGGCCTCGGCGGCTTGCGCGCGGCGGGCCACGGCGTCGGGGCGCCACGGGCGGGCCGGCTCCGGCGCGGAAGGTTGCGAGGCCGCTGGCCTGGGCCGATGGGCCACGCCCACTATCGAAGCGCCAATTATCAGTACCAGAAGCGCGAAAAAGTATTTCATGACAATGCGAAGCAAGCCGCCGCAGCAGTGGGCGGCCCGTCGGGGGTGTAGACGGATGAGGCGCTCACATCTTACATGAAACGGGTTGCTTTATCGTTAATTATTTGCTGAAAGAGCTCGGCGCGGGTTCGCAGGGGGTAACGGGGCCTGGCATTCGCCACCTTGCTCGCGTTGCCGGCGCGGGAGGGCGCCTAATGACCGGCGCGCCAGTCGTAGCCCAGCCCGGCTCAGCAGTCTTTGGGGCGGGCGTCGGTGAAGGCGCTGGTGCCCATGCGCTTGATGTGCTTCAGGCCGTATTTCAGGGGCGACACCAACCGCACAGTGCACTCATTTCCACGCCCACGTAGGGCGCAACAGGGCCTTGGGTTGCTTGATGGTGAACTGATGCGTGCAGGCGTGGGAACTTTGCCGCTAGCGGCCAGCGGTGCAGCGTTGAATTAAATAGCCTCGGCCCGCGGGACCTCACCCCCTACTGGGTACGCCCCCGGTTCGCTTGATGCGCGAAGCCCGCGAAGAGGGGAGCCACGGCGGCGCGGCCGTAGCGCGGACTTTTAGTCCGCGCGTGAACTGTGTAGGCGTAAGCAACTCGCGGACTAAAAGTCCGCGCTACAACTCGTCAGGCTCTCCTCGGGGGAGGAGCCGGGGCCGTGCCCGGTAGGGCTGGGGGTAAGGCTAGCCGGCCGCGCGATTACTTAAACCAGTCAAGCGGCGTTGGGCGAAGCAGTGTGCCCGCTTCGCCCAACTCCGCTTAACGTTCTTATCGCCCCGCACTTAGAGCGTGAGGCCTTATTTCCTGGCTCCGGGCAGCGCAGCCGAAGCTTTGGGCGGCGCCACAGCACCGGTAGTTGCGGCCAGCCCCAGGCCGGCCAGGTCTTCCCAGCGGTAATAATGGAAGGTCTGGCCTTCCGACATGGCCACGAACAGGCCGTGCGGGAAGCCCGGCAGGGCCGTGCTGGTCACCTCGGAGCCGTCGCTGATTTGGGCGGCTACGCGCACCACTTTAAGCAAGGGGTGGCTGTAGGGCTGGCCGGGAGTGCCTTCGCGGCGGAAAATCTGAAACTGGTTGGCGCCTTGGTCAGAAACCAGCAGGTAGCCGGTGGCCGGGCCGGTTTTGTAGATGGAAATGCCTTCGTGGTCTTCGGTGAAGCCGGTGGTGGCGAACAAGGCCAGCTCGGCGTTGCCCTTGGCGGGGTCGGCGAAGTACTGGCGCACGCCCACGCCCTCGTCGGAATAGTAGACGTAGCCGGCCTCGTTGTCCACGGCCACGGACTCGACCTCTTTTTTGCCGCTCCACTTGCCAAATTTGCGCACCAGCGTGGCTTTGAGGTGGCCGGTGCCGTCGTCGCTGAGCTGGTATTGCCAGAGGTAGTTGTCGCGGGGGCCCACTTTGCGGCCCACGATGGCAAACAGCGCACCGTCGGTGGGGCGGGTGTAGAAGGCGATGCCCATGGGCAGGCGCTCGGCCAGCGGCTCGCCGGCAAACACGTCCAGGTTGCCGCGGTCCAGGGGCTGCATGTCGGGCAGGCGGAAAGCGCGCAGCCGGAACATTTCGCGCTCGGTGGTGAGGGCAAAGTCGGTGGGTTGGCCGTTCAGCTTCAGGCCGTAGGCAATGTCCACGTTGTTGGGGCGGCGCAGGTTGCGCACGGTTTTGGCCGGCAGCATTTTGCCGTGCAGGTCGAAGACGTAAAGGCCGCCGTCGGAGTCTTTGTCGGTGCCCACCACCAGGCTCTGGGCGGGGTCGACGGGATTAAGCCAGATGGCGGGGTCGTCGGTGTCGTGGGGCACCGGGTCGGTCACGACGGCGGGCTGCACCACGGCCGCGGCACCAAGCGGGGCGCCCAGGGTGGCGGTGCTGGCCGACTGGCACTGGGCCAGGCACAGCGCCGCAGCCAGGTACCCAGCCAGCTTCAGCGCAGGAAAAGGAGAGAGATGCACAGGCCGAAAGAAAGGAGATTAGGGTTTGGGGTACTAGTTGCTGGTTGTCAGTTGTTAGTTGTCAGTTGTCAGTTTTTGGTTGTCAGGTTATTCTGATAAAATTGACAACAGAACCCTGACAACTGACAACCAACAACTGACAACCAGCAACTGACAACTAGCAACCACTTAATATTGGTTGCCCGAGCCGTTTGACTGGTAGGCGCCGACATCAAGGCCCGGTGCGGAGCCGGTGGGCGTGAAAACGCCCGGCACGTTCACGCTGCTCACCGCGTTGAGCGGCTGAAACGACGTGCGGCCCTTGCCGATGGCGGGCGAGCCGGCCTGCAGGTGCAGGTTGTCGGCGGGCTTCAGGAAGTTGGTCCACTGCATGAGGGTAGTGGGGGCCGCGGTGGTGCCCGAGGCCGTGGTCAGGTCCAGGGCCTGAAAGCGGGGGTTGTTGGCCTGGGCCGCGCCGCGCATGTCGGTGATTTTGCTGGTGGTGAGCGAGCCGGCGGTGGCGGCGTTGAACTCGGCGGCCTGGTCGGCGGTATTGGCGTAGTAGAACTGGTTGCCGTAGCGCACGTTGGCCGTGTCGGGGCGGTCGTCGGAGCGCAGGCGCAGGCCGAAGCGACAGTTGGCAATCAGGTTGTTGTAGACCAAGCCTTTGGCTTGCACCTCGTAGTTGATGGAGCCGCCGCGGCCCGATTTGGTTTGCCGGTAGCCGCAGTTCACGAAAGTGTTGTTGTAGGTCACTACGTTGGTTTGCACCGGCGAGCCGGCCACCGACGCCACCTTCACGCCGTTGGTGGAGCCGCCCACGAACACGTTGTAGGCGATGTCGCCCACGCAGCCCGCTTTGATGTTCACGGCATCGCCGCCCGCCTTGCCGGTTTTCTCAAACTTATTGCGCACAACGCTGAAGGTCGCGTTTTGCAGGCGAACGCAGTCGTCCACGGTGCCGTGCACGTAGGAGTCCTCCATCACGAAGCGGGCGTTGGGCTTGCGCGCCAGCAGGGAAATGCCAAACTTGGGGTCGCCGGCCGCGTAGCCGCTGGGCGCGTTGGCGCCGTAGGGCCCGCCCACGTAGGCGATGTTGGTCCATTTCAGGGCTATGAGCGTGGCACCGTCGCCGTTGATGCCGCCCCAATAGCCCTTAAACGCCGGGTCGGTGGCCGCGTCCACCACCGTCGAGCTGCCCTTGAGGTTGTCGGCCACGCTGATGTCGACGGGGCGGTCCTTGGTGCCCGTGCTCAGCAGCACGCCGTTGATGACAAAGCCGGGGTTGTTGGTGGCTTGGCCGAAGGTACTGAGGCTGCGCGGGTTGCCGAGGACGACAATCTTCACGCCGGCCTGTAGCCAGAGGGTGTCGCCGTCGTTCACGGTCACGTCGCGGGTCATGTAGTAGGGCGCGGTGCGGCCGGGGATGGTGCCCTTTAGCGGGCTGCGCAGCGTGTCGCCCGAAAACTTTTCGCCCACCACCCGCTCCGGGGTAGCCACGTCCACTTGGTTGTTGCAAGACGACAGCGCCGCGCCGGCAGCCAGCAGCAGCGCCAGGGCCGCCCGTGAGGTAAAGGTATTTGTCAGCATATAGGTTGGGGAGTTGAGGCGAAGCGAGGCTTTGCCAAGTCAAAAAGGGTTTGTGTTGATGATTGCGGAGACGATTTTCCAAACGGTCCTGCTGCGCTTGCCGAAGCAGCACTCCCGCGGCGCCTGTCATGCCGAGGCAGCAGCATCTTCTCACCGCCGAAAGAGTCGTGGAGACGTGAGAAGGTCCTTCGCAAGCTCAGGACGACAGGCGCCGCGGGAGTGCGGCGCGGACGTCAGACGAGCGGGCCAACTCAGAGAATTTTCTTACAGGTTGAAGCGTAGGCCTACCAGGTAATAGGCCTGATAGGTCTGGTTGATGACAGCCAGCCGGTCGGGCTGGGTTTGGTAGGGAAATTCGTTGACGGCGTAAGGATTGGGGGCCCGGATGTCGACCTGGTAAGGGGTGTTGAGCAGGTTTTGGGCTTTCACGTAGGCGGTCAGGCCGTAGCGGGCGGCGGCCCTGGTCAGGCGCTTTTCGGCCGACAAGTCCAGCTGCGACTGGGCCCGCTGCCAGTAGTCGAGGCCCACGAACTGGCCCACCTGCACGATGCGGGCACCGGTGTACACGTAGGCCAGCTGCAAGTCCAGGCCGTTGCGCACGTTTTTGTAGAGCACCGAGGCGTTGGCCACGTGCTTGGACTGCCCTTGCAAGGGCCGGGTCTGGGGCAGCAGGGTGCGGGCGTCGTCGGCGGTGGCCACGCGCTTTTTATCGGTCGTGATGCTGGACACCGTGAAGGTATAGTTGGTCGAGAGGCCCACCGAGCCCCAGAATTTCACGCCCACCCATTCGAAGCCGTAGTTGGTGGCCGTGCCGAAGTTGTTGGGCTGGTACACGGTGAAAGCCGTGCTGGGCAGCGTGACCAGGCCGTACTCGATGGGGTTGCGAATGTGCTTATAGAAGGCACCGGCCAGCACCTGGTCGTTGCCGGCCCCGAAAAACTCGTAGCGAACGTCGAGGTTGTGGGCCTGCGTGTGCAGCAGGTAGGGGTTGCCAGCTTCGGCGTAGGTATCGGTCACGCTGCCCGAGTTGTTGTAGGGCGTGATTTCGAAGTAGCTGGGCCGGCTGATGGACGCGAAGTAGGACCCACGCAGGTTCTGGCGCTTGCTCAGGGCGTAGCGCAGGTGCAGGCTGGGCAGCACATCGGTGTACCGCTGGCGGCCCTGGTAGGCGGGCTCGGTGCGGGCCAGGCTGGTGACGTAGCCCTGGTCGGTGTACTCCACCCGGACGCCGCCCAGCACTTCCACGGCGCCCGTGGCGTAGCGCAGCTGCCCGTAGCCGGCCCCGATTTTTTCCGTGGCCGTGTAGTTGTTGGCCCCCACGTAGATGCCCAGCGGGTTGAACACCGTGTAGGGCTCGCTGCGGATGTCGCGCTCGTCCACCGCAAGCTGGCCCGAGGCCCGCAGGCCGTAGGAGAGGTAGCGGTTGCGGCGGTCCTTGTGGCGGTAGAGGCCGCCGGCCGACAGGTCCAGGGCCTCGGTGAGGCGGTAGGTCAGGTTGAGGTAGGCGGCTTGGTCCTGGTCGGTGTTGTCGAGCCAGATGCGGAAGGCGTCTTGGTAGCGGTTGCCCGCCAGCCCGAGCTTGAGCGGCTGCTGGGCCAGGTCGGGCACGTGGTTGGTGGCCCGCGAGTACACCGCCGACCAGCTGGCCAGCAGGCGCCCCCACCCGTGCTCGCCCTGCAAGGTGCCGCTGGCAATGCCCTGCTGCTGAAAGCGCGAGCGCAGCAGCACGTCCACGTCGGGCTGGGCCGGGCGCTTGTAGGTGGTGTCGCTTTCGGCGCGGGTCTGCAGCTCGTCGAGGTTCAGGTAGAGGCCGTAGAAGCGCAGGGTGTGGCCGGGGCGCAGGCGGTAGTCGAGCTTGGCGTTCAGGCCGGTACGCCGCTGCTGGGTGGAGTACTGCTGCACCCGCAGCTCCTTGATTTGGGGCTGGTTGCTGATGTCGATGGTGGCGTCGTAGAAGTAGCCGTCCGAGCCGCGGCTGGTGTTTTGGTAGGAGCCGGCCAGCAGCAGCCCCAGGCGCTGGTCCTTGCCGTAGCGCCTGCCAAAGGTCAGGTTGCCCAGCAGGTTCGGGGCCGGCGGGCGCTTGGTGAAGCGCAGCCAGGGGAAGTCGCCGGGCGTGGCTTGGTAGGCGGGGCCAAACCGCTCGGCGGGCGACTGCTGGTTGATGTCACGGACGTCGAACCCCTGGAAGGGGCGGTCGAAAAACAGCTGGCCGTAGCCCGTGCCCAGCTGGCCGGTGAGCTGCCGCTCGGCGGGCGCGTCCTTCATCACCAAGTTCACCACGCCCCCAATGGCGTCGCCTTCCATGCTGGGCGTGAGGGCCTTGGTAACTTCCAGGCGCTGCAGCAGGTCGGCCGGGAAAATGTCGAGCGGCACGTAGCGGTTGTACGGGTCGGGCGAGGGAATCTTGATGCCGTTGACCAGCGTGTAGTTGTAGCGCTTGTCCATGCCGCGCAGGATGGCGTAACGGCCGTCGCCGTTGGTGCTGCGCTCCAGCGTCACGCCCGACACGCGTTGCAGCACGTTGGCCACCGTGATGTCGGGCGAGGTCTGGATGGCCTGGGCCGACACCACGTTCATCACGCTGGGCGCAATTTGCTCGGTGCGGCGGGCGGCGCCGTCGTCTTCCGGGTCGAGCCGGCCCTGCACCGTGACTTCGCTCAGCTCCTGGTTCTTATCGGTTAGGCGCAGCAGCACCGGGGCGGCGCTGGCCGCGGTCACGTGCAAAGCCAGGGAAAAGGGAGCGTACCCGGCCATCTGGCCCACCAGCTCGTAGTCGCCTTCGGGCACGTTGAGCAGCGCAAACGAGCCGTCGAGTCCGGCCTGGCTGTTGTGGGGGGTGTTCTTCAAAAACACCACCGAACCCACCAACGGCTCCCCCGTGCGGGCATCGGTCACACGGCCTTTTACGCCCCCGGCCAGCGCCGCCAGCGGCAGCACCAACCCGAGAAAGAAACAGAGGGATAAAAAACGCATGACGGAAAAAGAGGTAGCGGAATCGGTGGCCCAAAAGTCCCGTCAGCCCCACCCTATCGCCAAGAAACGCCCGTGAACAAAAAGGCAACACCCCGGATTTTGCCGTGAACAATCTGTTCACACGGCAAAATTATGCAGTGCAACTACCTGATTTACAACGGTAATTTCACCTGCACCAGTAGCCATTATGGTTGTGTTACCCCAACAAGTACGCTGCGTAAAGCGCCATCAGATGCCTTGCAGGAAGGCCGTCAGGCTCTCGCCCACTGGCAGGTTCAGGCGCTTGCGGAGGCGGTAGCGCATCACGCGCAGGCTGTCGAGCGACACGCCCAGCGAGGTGGCAATGTCCTGCGAGGTCAGGTTCATCTTGAGCAGGGCCACCAGCCGGCGCTCCCCGGCCGTGAGGGTGCTGCAGTGCTGCTGCAGCTTGTCGAAGAACGGCTGGTGCACCTGCTCGAACGTGGTGCGGAAGTCCTCCCAGTGCTGGTCGTGGTGGAAGTTCTGCCCGATTTGGTGCAGCAGCTGCTTGAGCTGTTTTTTCTGGTCGCGCTTGTCGTCTTTCACCAGCTCGCCCAGCTGGCCGCGCAGCTCTTCCAGCAGCTGGTTTTTCTGGATGACGTGCAGCGTGTGCGTGCTGAGCTCCCGGCTGCGCACGGCCAGCTCCTGCTTGAGGTTTTCTTCCTGCAGCTGCTTGTTTCGGAGCTCCAGCTGCAGCAGCTCGCGCTGGGTGTCGTACATGCGCTGGTTTTGCTCGCTCAGGGCCTGGCTGCTGCGGATTTTTAAGCGCTGCCGGCTGATGGTGGCCCAGGCCAGCCCCAGCAGCAGCAGCCCCACGCCGGCCCCGGCCAGCCCCAGCAGCCGGTTGAAGTAGCGCGCCCTGTCGAGCTGCGCAATCTGCTGTTGTTTGTGCTCCAGGTCGTAGAGCGTGTGCAGCAGGGCGAGCTGCTGCTGGTTGGTGGCCGAGTAGGTGGCCTCCTCGTATTTGCGGCTCAGGGCGGCGTAGTAGTAGGCGCTGTCGTTGCGCCCCAGCAGGCTGAACGTCTTGGCCAGGTCGCTGTAGGCCCCGCTGGTTTGGTGGTGTTCGCCGGTTTTTTGGGCCAGGCCCAGGGCCTCGCGGGTGCGGCCCAGCCCGGCGCGGTACTGCCCGGTTTTGCGCAGCACGTCGCCCAGGTTGTTGAGGATTTCGATTTGGCTGATTTCGTCGCCGCTCCGGCGGCTGCGCTGCAGCGCTTGGGTGAAGTAGTAGTGGGCCGAATCGTAGCGCGCCCAGTTTTCGAAGATGCTGCCCAGGTTCTCGTAAATCTTGCCCACGCCGGCCTGGTTGGCGCTGCGCCGGTAGTGCCGCAGGGCGAGGTGCTGGTAGTAGAACGCGCTGTCGTTGCGTTGCAGCTTTTCGCACAAGTGCCCGATGTTGCCGTAGGTCGCGGCCAAGCCGTTTTCGCTGGCGCGCTGCCCGTACAAGGCCAAGGCCCGCTTGTACTGGCGGCGGGCCTCCACGGGCTGTTTGTTGGCGTAGTAAAGCCTGCCCAAATCGTTGAAATTGTTGGCCAGCTGCTCGTGGAGGCCCAGTTTCCCAAACAGGCGGCTCGCCTGGCGGTAAAAGTCGAACGCCTGCGGATATTGCCCCAGGTGGTAGCAGAGCTGCCCCATGGCCTGCAGGCGGGTGGCCGCGGCCCGGGGCTGCTTGTTGGCCAGGGCCTGGCTGTACTGCGCCTTGAGTGCCCGCAGCAGAGAATCGGGCTGCTCCCCCAGCCGCACCCGGGGCGTGAGCTGCTCAATGGCGCTCACCAAGGCAGGCTGGGCCGAAGCAGGGCGGGCCGACGCAGCCAGTAAAAGTAGCAGCAGTAAACGTAGTGCACTCGGCTTGGTGGCAACGGCGCTTGTCATTAGCGGAGGGAATGGGTCCAATCGGTTAAAGGTATTTCATTCCGCCGGGGTCGGGATTTTATCAAATTGTGACCCGCGCAAAAGAAAATGCAGCCGGCCGCGCAAGGACGCCGGGCGCCCGGCGGGGGGCACCACAAAAGCCTCGCTTGGTGCGGCCAGCCGCCCCTTCCTTCCCCTGCTGAGCTTGCTGCCGCAGTCGGCCGCCTCCCGCTACGAAGAGCTGTTGCGCCCCGCCTTGTTCAACCAAGCGCCCGTCAACCAGCCGGCCTCCTACCTCGGCATGGCCAAGGAAACCCTGAGCCGGCTGCCCAGCCGGGCAAAAGAGCGAGCGAGGCATCTCATGAAAAAATCCGTCCCGCTCTCCCGCAGCGGCCAGGCCCTCCTGCTTGCGGCGGGCAGCCTTTCCCCAACGGGGGCATACATTTATCCTTGTATATTCAACCTTATGAACAAGCCGAAGGAAATAACTGGTTTTTTGGCTTTGCGGCGGGGAAATCACACCTTTTACGAAAATCAGGTGGCCACCCTTCTCCTGCAATGGCCGCCGGCAGCGGGGTGGGTGCACCCCTGGCTCGTTACGGTGCCCACGGGGCTTGAGGGCGCGTCTGCCCTGCTGGGCTACCCCGACGACCCCGAAACATGGTTCGACGCCGCGTTTACAGAGGCCCAGACCGACGCTGGCTACCAAAAAACCTACGTGGGCAAGATGATTATCAACGCCACCATCATGGACGCGACCACCTGCCGGGTGGTGGAGCCCCTCACGGTGCAAATCACGCAAGTTGCTCCGCCCCAAGAGGCTTCTTCCCAAAGCCGCCAGGCGTGGAAGCGCTGGAAAGGCCTGCTCGACGAGCCCCTCGGCTGGCCTTCTTTCTACGCGCCGACGCCGTTTGCCTCCCGCATTTCCTACAAAGCGCCGTATTTGGGCACTTTCTAGTTGGCAGCGAAAGGAAGGAGTACCCGTGGCGCCACAAAGAAGAAACCCCACGTCGCACAGCCAGCGCCACGCACGCACAGGACTGGCCAAGTGCCCCTCCGGTCGAAGGTCTTCACAAACACCCAATGAGCCCCGCCAGCAGCTGGCGGGGCTTTTTGTTGCGCCGGCAAAGCGTTTATCAAGCAGGCCGCGCCAGTGATGCCCGGTTAGGGTGTGTGGACAATAAGGACTCCGAAAGAAAGACCGTCATGCCGAGCGCCGCGAACCGAAGGTCGGCGTAGCCAAGCATCTTGCCCGAGCTTTTTGTCATCCTGAGCGCAGCGAAGGACCTTCTCACAATGAAACGACTTGTTGTGGCCTGAGAAGGTCCTTCGCTGCGCTCAGGATGACAATAAATGCGCTTAGGATGGCAATATATTGGATACTACCACACGCGCGATGCTTGGCTACGCCGACCTTCGGTTCGCGGCGCTCGGCATGACGGTCTTATGGTTGGCTGTCCACACAGCCTGGGCTGCCCGAGCAACTTTGGTGGGGGCTGAAGATGCCAGAGCGCCAATTTGCCGGGCCCATCAGGTGACTACAGAACGGTGCGGACGGGAAGAACGCGCTTCTTTGCGCCGTTCACCATTTTTCCCGCCCCATGAAACTTGTCATTGCGCTGCTAACCGTCTGGTTGGCTGCTTTCTCGTTGCCTTTCCAGGTCCAGACGCCGCCGCAGAAGACCGCCGCGCCCAAAGAGTACGTCATTACCCAGTTTGGGGCCGGCACCGACAGCACCAAGCTCAACACGCAGGCCATTCAGAAGGTCATCGACAAGGCCCATGCCGCCGGCGGGGGCACGGTGGTGGTGCCGAAGGGCGTTTTTCTGAGCGGGGCCCTGTTTTTCAAGCCCAACACGAAGCTGCGCCTGCAGGCCGGGGCCAAGCTCAAGGGCTCCGACAACATTGCCGACTACCCCCTGGTGCCGTCGCGCATGGAGGGCCAAAAGCTTGATTACTACGCAGCGCTGGTCAATGCCTACCAAGTGAACAACTTCAGCATCACAGGGCCCGGCACCATCGACGGGAACGGGCTGAAGTTTTGGAAAGGCTTCTGGGCCTACCGCGACTCCATGAAGCAGATTGGCAAATCGGCGACCAACCTGGAGGTGCACCGGCCCCGGCTGCTCTTCATCTGGGGCTGCAACGACGTGAACATTAAACAGGTAAAGCTGCACAACGCCGGCTTCTGGACCACGCACTTGTACCAGTGCAACAACGTGCTCATCGACGGCTGCGACATCCGCTCGCCCTTCCGGCCGGTGAAGGCGCCGAGCACCGACGCCGTCGACATCGACGTGTGCAAGAAGGTCACCATCCGCAACTGCTACATCTCGGTGAACGACGACGGCGTGGTGATGAAGGGCGGCAAAGGCCCCAACGCCCACAAGCTGCCGGAAAACGGACCGATTGAGGACGTGTTGGTGGAGAACTGCACCTTCGGCGAAGTGCACGCCGCCATGACCTGCGGCAGCGAATGCATCAACGCCAACCGCATTACCATGCGCAACTGCAAAGTGGAAAACGACCGGCCGCTGCTGCTGTTCAAAATGCGCCCCGACACCTACCAGGTGTACGAAAACATCACCGTGGAAAACGTGACCGGCCGCTGCGGCACCCTCGTCACGCTGTCGCCGTGGACGCAGTTTTTCAACATGGCCGGCAGCACCGAGAAGCCCTTCGGCACCATCCGCAACATCCGCATTGCCAACGTGAAGGTGAAAACCAAGCAGTTTGCGGTGCTCAACGGCAACCCGGCCGACAAAGTGGACAACATTGTCTTCGCCAACGTGGACGCCACGGCCGAAACGGCGGCGTTCCCCAACATGTACCCGAACGTGAAATTCGAAAACGTCACCCTCAACGGGGCACCGCTGAAGGCGTCGGGCGTGCGGGAAGGCACGGCGGTGAAGCCCCTGCTGCCCGACTAAGGTTCTGGGAAAGTCCCGTCATAAAAAGCCTCGCCAGCCACTGGCGAGGCTTTTTTCATGCTCAAGTTCTAAAAAGCCGCCTGCCTGCTGTAACCATTCCCCGGAAGCCGAGTGTCCGGGCTTGTGTGCTTTGGCCGCCATCACGCTCACTCACTTCCCAAATGCCTTGCCTTATGAACCAGAATAATCCCAACGTCCGACTCACCCGGCGGCCCTTGTTTCGGGCATCATTACTGCTACTTTCCGCGTGCCTGCTTCAGCAGCCAACCGCTTCTGCGCAACCAGAGCCCGGCAGCCTGCGCCCAGTTCCTCAAGTAGCGCTGCACGTGACCCCGCGTGTGGCTCCGCAAGTAGACCCGCACCACGACCTGCTGGCCACCGAAGGCGTCTGGCAGGCCGATGTCCGGCCGAATGGCATTCAGATGCGGTTTGAGAAGGAAGGCTACGCGGGCAAAGGCGTGAACGGCACCAGCTTTTCAGAATCCGAATTCAGCCGCCTGCCCCGGGAACAGCCCGGCGCCTTCACCCTGACCCGGGAAGCGGGGACCATGGAGTTTACGGGAAAGTTTGACGGCAACAAAGGCCAGGGCCGTTACCGCTTTGTGGCCAACCCGACCTACCGCGCAACCATGCAAAAGGTCGTGGCCGACGACCTCAACGACCTCGACCAAATGACGCTTTTCTTCGTGAATGCGAAAGCGGCCGATGCCCAGATGTTCAACCGCAAGGGCTACTCCGAGCTTCGCAAGGACGACGTGATTGCCCTGACGGCCCTGCACGTAGACGAGGCGTATTTGCAGTCGCTTCAGCAAAGCGGCATGGCCTCGCTGTCGCTGGAAAACGTGGTGGCCTTCAAAGCGCTGGGCATCGACGCGCCCTACATCAAAGCGCTGCGGGACGCAGGCTACACCGACTTCTCGGCCGAAGACGTCATCGTCCGGAAAGCGTCGGGCCGCGCCCCCAACCAACCCCGCACCATCCGTCCCCTCCCCAAAACGCCGCAGTCGAAAAAAGCCGACGACCGGTAGGCCCGCACAGCTCTTTTATTGGACACAAAAAAGCCCCGCCAGTAGCTGACGGGGCTTTTTATTGGTGCATTACCCTTGGGGCAAGGCCAGGGGCGTCCGTTATTTCTTGTCTTTGAGCGGGTCGTGGCCCCAGTTCATGAGGGAGTAGCGCCAGCGCGAGGTTTCCACGTCCTTTTGGTCGTGGGGGCCTTGGGCCGAGTGGCGGGCCACGTAGCTGTGCACCTTGTGCATGTGGGCTTCGTCGTCGGGCGTGAGGTCGGCCTTTTTCTTGTGCAGGATGTCGACGATGCGCTCACCGGAGTGGCGGCCGATGCTGTTGCCGTCGCCGCTGTCCTGGCCCACCGACTTCGATTCGTCGGTTTTCAGCCATTTTTCTATTTCGGAAGCCGTCATGTTGACGTCCTGCTTGAAGGTGGCGAAGATGTCGCCCGAATCGGAGGAGTTCGAGGTAGCCATGTGGAAAGGAGTTAGTGGAAGAAAGTACTATTCAGCTTACCCCCGTCGGCCCGACTAGGTTGCAACAACCACCCCGGCAAAGCCCCTTATTCGCGCCTTGCTGTGCGCACGAAACCGTTGTGCCAGGCTGCGCAAGCATGCGCTCAACCCGCCCGTGCCCGCGCTATTTCTCAGGCCGCCACGGGCGCCAACAGCTTCTCCATTTCGGCTTTCCGCAGCTCCAGCCAGGGCAGGGTGCTTTGGGCGAGGCCGCGGTGGAGGTAGTCTTTCCGCAGCGAGGCCAAGCGGCCCTGCCTGCGGGTGGGCATGGGGCAGCCACTGGATGCCCGCTGTAATGATATGGGCCCGGCCGCTATTCAAGAAGCGGAGCGGCACGCACGCATTCGAATACTTGCCTGCTCCTACTTTTGTGCCCTCACCTACCCCCTGCTTCAACCGCTATGAGCTCGCTGATTCAATTTGTTGCCAACTACGACGACTTGTCGACCGACAAGGGTTTTCAGTTCAAGTTTCACTGCGACCGGTGCCGCAACGGCTACATGTCGCGGTTTCAGCCCAACGCCATTGGCATCGCCGGGGGCTTGCTGCAAGCGGCCAGCAGCCTGTTTGGCGGGGCCTTCAGCGGGGCGGGCAATGCGGCCTACCACATTCAGCGGGCCGTGGGCGGCAAAGCCCACGACTCGGCCCTGGAAACGGCCGTGGCCGAGGGCAAGCAGCAGTTCAAGCAGTGCACCCGCTGCGGCCACTGGGTGTGCCCCGATGCCTGCTGGAACCACAGCGCCGGCCTCTGCGAAGACTGTGCCCCCGACGAGCAGGAGGAGCTGCGCGCCCAGCAGGCCCTGGCCGCCAAAGAGCAAATCCACACCAAAACCCGCGCCCAGGACTACACCCAGAACCTCGACTTCCTGAACCGCGACGCCCTGCTGCAGTGCCCCAACTGCCAGGCCAAGCTCGCGGCCGGCCAAAAGTTCTGCCCCAGCTGCGGCACGCCCAACCCCGCCGCCAAAGCCCAGGAGCGGTTCTGCACCGGCTGCGGCACCGGCCTCAAGCCCGAGCAGAAGTTCTGCGCCGACTGCGGCACGAAGAACTAAGCGGCCTCCTGCCGGGTGCCGGAATGGCCTGCCGCACAAGTGGCAACAAGCCCCGCCAGTGTCTGGCGGGGCTTTTGGCATAAGCCATTTACGAAGATTCAAGAATGAGCTGTGATTGAAGATTAGTACTCGATAAATTATTTAATCAAAAGTTCCTACGCCTATGATATGCCATTCATTAAGAAATCCTCAGACTGTTCTTCCTCTATTTCTTTGGAAATGGCTTTTATCATTGCATTAGCTTTTGCTTCATCAACGAAATAACCACTAGTAGAGAAGCTGTTTACCAGCATATTTATATCTATTTCTTTAAAATAATCATCGCATGATTCTGCACATAGAACATAAAATTTTTCACGTTCAAGGTTTAAAAACTTATAATCCGAAGTAGGTTCGGGCCCAAAGTCACCTTGCTTCTTATTACTTTTGTAGCGATTGATAAACCCTAATTTTTTAGATGCCATCAAGTTGATTATAGCATTATCTGAGGTATGACCTGACAAGACTTTGAGTGAATCATATTTCTCTTCATTCTCATGAAATATCGACAAACTACCGTAAATATCATCGTCTCCACCCCCTTCTCGCCATGCATTTACCTCAGAAAATACTTTATTTGCATTAATTCTCGCGAATACGTATTTTGAAGTCAGTAACACAGCAGCAGTAACAGGCTCTATATCTGGCCAGGCTTTTCTTAATTTCTCTAGACCAGCCAAGTAGTCCTGCAAAAATGTGTTTATCACATACTTTCTGAAGGAGCTAGGGTCAATACTGTAATATATATCAAGTGTATTTATATACCTATAACCCTTGCTACGAGCAATAGCTGATAGTATTTTCCCTTGCTTTGATTTTGAGTCCGTGAAGATGAAGCTAGCAGCAAAGTATTCTTGAATCGATTTATGCGCCCATTTGATATACAGGCCATCCTGTACAAAAAGGGGAACCTTGGTCAAAATATCTTTTAAAAAGTCAGATGGACTAAATTTCAGGTCTACACAAAAATCTTTAGCTTCTTTAATGATGGCCACAAGCTCATCTTTACTGAATTCAATCTTATTGAGACTCATGGAACGGTAACCCAAGAACCTTAATATCCTATGAAAATCATCGATTTCAAGTTTCGAATACTTATTTCTTGTGTAAGACTCCCCTTTCGTTAAATCATGACGTTCAAAAAACGCATCATATACTTGCCTGTAAAACAAATGCTTTTTTAAAGGAATTGTATGCTTGTGCTCAAACGCAGCAAATAAAAGAGAAACAAGTAGAGGATTTTTTAAGAATTCATCAATATTATCATTCTCTTTTTCTTTTAGCTTTTTTATCAATAAAGTAGAAATCTCACCACCAAAGTCATAATTTTTCAACAGTAAATAAGCTTCTTCTTTACGCAGAGCTCTTATTTTGAACTTTACAAAGTCTCCAAATGCTGTCAAAGCATCTTCAGGGCGCGATGTTAGGAGAAAGTAATTTTTTCTTGCCTTGTCTATAAAGTCCCTAATATTAGCAACTACATCTCGTCTATCCTCATGCTCAATTTCGTCAAATCCATCGAGCATGAAAACAAATCCGCCTTTACTGATTAACTCCAACACAAACGCTTCATCTGCTTTCTCGTTAATCATAGATAATTGACGAAAAATTTCATCCATTATAGTCGCGTCTTTCTTTAATCGACGCAATTCAATCAATAAAGGCACACCAACCTGTTGCTCAACAGCAGCTAAGAACAACCGTTTAGACAGGGTTGATTTTCCCATCCCAGCTGTATCAATTATAATTACTTTTTTATGATGTGGAATAAAATTACTTTCAAAAGAATCTATTAAGTGATTTTCTATTTTACCATTATCAGCATTGTTTACAACCTCTAAAGGCACATAAATATCTTTAAGATGACGCTTCTGATTACCAAGAACCAAAATACTTGGATTAGAGTACTTGTCATACGAATCAATTAAATATTGTTCGAATTGATTTTTAAAAGAATGTTCCGTTATTTGAATAGAAACGCCTTTTCTTTTGACAAGTCGTTTGATATTCGGCGTGATAAATTCATCTATTATTGCTTTGACAAACGGGGCTGCTATCGAAGCAATATCTTTGGCTTGAGTCAGGTCCATGTTATATAAATTCGCATTAGAAGTTGGTATGCTATTTTGAGCAAATGCAAATAAGCACAAAAACCTCCAGATTTAATTAAAACTATAAGTTACACCAAAAAGCCCCGCCAGCAACTGGCGGGGCTTTTGGTTTCTTCAGCGGCTTAGGTGGTGCGCTCGGCAGCGGGGTCGGCTTTGGCTCCGCCCTAGTTGGGAAGCTGCTAGCTTTACTCCATGCAGCTACCGGCAGCCACCCAGGAAGAACACCGCATTGCTTTTCAAGCATTCAATACTTCGTCGGGACTGGCGGAGTTCCTGCTCGACAACCGCTGGGAGAAGGTGCACGGCACCGCGCCTGGGGTTAGGCAGGTGCTGGTGGTGGTTGGCGGCACGCTCACGGTCAAGCCGCACCACGTTACCACGCTGGCTTGCCTACTGGAAGAATACCGCCTTGCGGGCGTGGCAATCCGATTTGAATCGGGTAATGCGACGGTGTACCGTTACTTGAAAAGCATTCACTTTTTCGCGCGTTTTACTGAGCCCGCCGCGGCTAATCAGGAATTTATTCAACCGCACGACCCCACTGCGTTTGGCTTGTGGCCGGTGGAACCCGAGGGCATGAACGATTTCGTGCGCACTGCTTACCAACATTTCAAGGCCCACTTTTTTCAGGACAAGAGCCTCGACTTTCTGACCATCTACTTGGGCGAGATGTTCAACAACGTATTCGACCACGCGTTCGCCGCCACCGCCACGGAGCGCGTGGCCTTTGCTATGCTGCAATACTACCCCACCAGCAAGCGCCTGTTGATTGCTGTTTCGGATTTCGGCATGGGCATTCCCCAAACGGTCAACCGCTTCCTGCAAAGCCAGCACCAGGAACCCGTAACGGCGCCGGAGGCGTTACGCAAGGCCCTGGAATTACGCTTCACCGCACAATCTCGCCCACACAATCAGGGCCGGGGGCTCGACACCCTTCGCACCGGAGTGCGGGAGTTGAACGGCACGCTGACCATCCAAACCACCCGCGCCATCTACCACGTCAGCCGGGAAGGCGCCGAATACGTTCACGAGTTATCCGACGTCGCGTTTCCCGGCACAACCCTCACCGCCAGAATTTATTACCAGGGAACGAGACCCGAAGAAAACGACATCCTCGAAGAAGAAACCGCGCTTTTTTGAGCAGAACAGCGTATACTAGGCTATTATTTCCCGCACCATCCGCCCCACCCCATGTCCACTACAGTTCACAACGGCCCGGTTCTGAGGGTAGCTATCCTTACCCCCGGCACTATTTCCAACGCCGACGGCTACCAGTTGTTGTTGGCGCTGAAGGAGGCCATGGCCGCGCAGCCCGGCCCCGTCACGCTCGACCTGACCGGCGTCATTGGCTTCTCCAGTTCGTTTCTAAATTCCTCGCTCGGCGCCTTGTTTGAAGAAATGGGCGCGGCCGGCTTCAAGCGCCTGCGCCTGAGCAACTACAAACCCACACAACTCAAGCAGCTAAAGGACTATATGACCGACGTAGCGCAAACGCACAACGCCGGGTAATCTTAGCCTCGTTTGCAACACCACCCAAAAAAGCCCCGCCAGCAGCAACTGGCGGGGCTTTTTGTTTCACTCACAGTTTAAGTGGCAGCATGGGACTTCCCAGAGCACACGCCGCCAGCAGCTGGCAACTACAGTACGGTGCTCACGCCGCGGCAATGGCCTTTTGCGGTGTTCATCATTCGTCAGACTTATGAAAATTGCTTTGCGCTGCTAACTGGTTGCCTGGCTGCCTTTGGCTGCTTTTTCGCGCGGCAACACCGCGCAGGTAGGGGCTCCTTCTAAGGAGTAGGTCATTACCGAATTCGGGCTGGGCACCGACAGCGCCAAGCTCCATACGCCGGTTTGGTGATTTTGGGCAGGGGCTCACGGGGAGGCCAGGAGCCTCGACAACTTCCGGCGCCTGGCCCGGTTTCATCAGCAATTGCTGGCCCAGAAACATGAACACAACGGGCCGGGCTCAAAACGCCTTGCAATGAGCTCACGGCACTGGAAATGACGCTAGCCGGCGCCATTTAGCAACCGCGTGCTTTTCGTGAAGCGGTACTGAATCAACGGCCCAACCGCCGCCGCTCTTGGAGCTGTTTGCGTAGTACTCCCCGCCCCGGCTAGTACCTTAGAGCCGCTGTCCCCTGCGTTTAGTAGCGTTTTCATGCTCGACTTCCCTGCCCCAGCACTCCCAACCGACCTGCCCGCTTCGGCCGAAATGGTGGAAGTGCTGCTCAACATTTCGCTGAGCGGAATGATGGCGCTGCGCCCCGTGTACGACGCCGAGGGCGCCACCATCGTCGATTTTACCTGCGTGTATTTTAACCCGGCCGCGCAGCAACTGCTGCGCCTGCCGGCGCGCCCCGCCGAGTCGTTTCTGACGCTCTACCCCACGGCCAGGGCGGCGGGCGTGTTTGAGTTCTACCGCAACGCCTTTCGCTCGGGCCACCTTGAGCGCCGCCAGAACAACTACCAGCAGGACGGCCTCGACGGCTACTTCCTGCTGGTGGCCCAGCGCCAGGCCGACGTCCTGCTCGTGAGCTTCACCGACACCAACGACCAGCCCCGAACCGAGATAGAGCAGGAGCTGCGCGCCAGCCAGGCCCGCGAGCTGAAAGCCCGGGCCGAAGCCGAAACCGAGCGCAACCTGCTGCGGGCCATGCTCACGCAGTCGCCCGTGGCCATTGCCCTTTTTAGCGGCGACGACTGCGTGGTGACCACCGCCAACGAGCTGGCCTGTTCCCTGTTGGGCCACTCGCCCGCCGAAGTGCTGGGCCGCCCCCTGCTGGAAGGCGTGCCGGAACTGCGCGGTCAGGGCTTCATCGAGCTGATACAGGAAGTGGCCCGCACCCGCCAGCCCTACATAGGCACCGAAGTGCCCGCCAACCTACTGCGTAACGGCCGGCTGGAAACGAGCTACTTCAACTTCGTGTACAAACCCTTGCTGGGCTCCCGCAACGAAGTGCTGGGCGTCATCGACATTGCGGTGGAGGTGACGGAGCAAGTGGTGAGCCGCCGCCAGGTGCAGAACCTGAACGAGGAACTGGCCATCCTCAACGAGGAGCTGCAAGCCAGCAACGACGAGTTTCAGTCCACCAACGCGGCCCTGACCCTCTCCGAAGAAGCCCTGCACGCCCTCAACCACGAACTGGAAGCCCGCGTGGCCGAGCGTACCCGGCAGGCGCAGCAGCAGCAGGAGCTGCTCCGCCAGATTTTGGCGCAGGTGCCGGCGTCCATTGCCACCTTCGCCGGCCCCGAGCACCGCTTCACGTTCTTCAACGAGCCTTTCCAACAGCTTACCCGCGGAAGGGCGGAGCTAGGCCGCACCGTGGGCCAAGCTTTTCCGGAGGCGGTGCCGCAGGGCTTTCTGGACCTCATGGACAAGGTGTACGCCAGCGGCGAACCTTTTGTGGGCAAGGAGCTGCCGGCCGAGCTGCTCGACCCCGCCACTGGCCAGCACGGGTCGTTTTTTATCGACGTCGTCTACCAGCCCCTGCGCGACGACCGCGGGCGCACCACCGGCATTCTGGCCTTCGTCATCGACTCGAGCGAGAAAGTGCGGGCCCGCCAAGCCTCCGAAACCACGGCCCAACGCCTGCGCCTGCTCACCGACGCCCTGCCCGTGCTCATTGGCTACCTCGACCGCGAGCGGCGCTACCGGTTCGTGAACCATGCCTACCGCACGTGGTTCAACATCGACCCCGCCGCGCTGCTGGGCCGCCCAGTGCGCGACGTGGTGGGCGAACAGGCCTACGCCAACACCGAAGGCTACATGACCCGCGCCCTGGCCGGCGAGCGGCTCTCCTTCGAGGCCCGCATGCCCTACCGCGAAGGCTTCGTGAAGCACGTTCACACCGACTACATCCCCGACGTGCAGCACGGGGCCGTGCAGGGCTTCTACACCCTCGTCACCGACATCACGGACCAGGTCCTGGCGCGCGAGCAGGTGCAGGAACTAAATGAGGAGCTGGCCGCCATCAACGAAGAGATGCTGGCCGCCAACGAAGAGCTGCGCGACACCAACAACCGCCTCAGCCACACCAACGTGGACCTCGACACTTTCGTGTACACGGCCTCGCACGACCTCAAAGCGCCCATTGCCAACATCGAAGGCCTGCTGCACGCCCTCAGCGAGCAGCTGCCCGCCGCCGCGCGGCAAGATGCGGACATCCAGCAGCTGCTCGACCTCATGCACGTGTCCGTCGACCGGTTCCAGCGCACGCTCACCCACCTCACCGACGTGTCGAAGCTGCAGCAGGCCCACGCCGAGCCCCCGGAAGCCGTGGACCTGGCCGCGGCCGCCGAGGCCGTGCGCCTCGACCTGGCTCCGGAGCTGGCGGCCACCGGCGGGGAGCTCGTCATCGACGTGGCGGCCTGTCCCACCGTGCGCTTTTCGCCCAAAAACCTGCGCAGCATCCTCTACAACCTGCTCTCGAACGCCATCAAATACCACGCCCCCGACCAGCCGCCGCGGGTGCGCCTCTACGCCCACTGCGCCGACGGCCAGGCCTTGCTGGAAGTGCACGACAACGGCCTGGGCCTGACGCCCAAGCAGCAGAACAAGCTGTTTGTGATGTTTCGGCGCCTGCACACCCACGTGGAGGGCACCGGCGTGGGCCTGTACATGGTGAAGCGCATGGCCGAAAACGCCGGCGGCAGCGTGCGCGTGCAGAGCGCGCCCGGCGTGGGCTCCACCTTCACGGTGCTGCTGCCCGATGTGGCCTAAACCCAACCGGCCCGTCTTACGTAGGGACGGCGTATGCCGAAGCTGAGCAGCGTGTTGTTGGTCGATGATGACCCCACCAATAATTTTTTGAACGAGCGGTTGCTCAAACGCCTGGAAGTAGCCGACCACGTGATGGTGGCGGGCAACGGCCAGGAAGCCCTCGCGGTGCTGCAAAGCGCCAGCACCGGGCCCCAGCCCCACTACCCCGCCCTCATCCTGCTCGACATCCAGATGCCCGTGATGAACGGCATCGAGTTTCTGCAAGCGTTTCAGCAGTTGCCCCCGGCCCACCAGCGCGCCACCGTGGTGGTGCTCAGCACCTCCACCGACGTGCGCGACCTCATCAGCCTCAGCGGGCTGCCCGCCGCCGGCCGCATCAACAAACCCCTGACTCAGGAAAAGCTCAACACCGTGCTCCAGCTGCATTTCCAGCGGCAGCCGCCAGGGTAACTACCCAAGCGACACGCAAAGCCGCCCCGTTTCTATTCCACGTGGTGCCGGGCTACCATAGCGAAGCCAGCCGCTCAGCCAGTTCCTGCGCAGCCAGGGCACGTCCACGCGCCGTCCACGCCGGTGCCTTGGGTGCCCTGCTGGCGCACGCCGCCCAAAAACAGCGTATGGCCCACCCGCTGGTTGCGCCCGCTGGCAAAGCGGTTGAGGGCGCTTTCCTTGAGCGTGGGCTGGACGGCAGTGATTGCTGGTCAGCTGCGGGTCGTTCAGCACCGGCGGCTTGTTCACCAGGTTCACGAGGCCGGCAATGGCTCCGCCGCCGTAGAGCGTGGAGCGTACAGTGTGGAGCTGGCGCAGGACGAACTCAATCTGGTGCAGGTCGAGCGGCGGAATCTGCAGGGTGCCGAACAAGCCCGAGTAGCCGCCCGGCAGCGGGAGGCCGTCGCGCAGTAGCTGGGAGTAGCGCCCGGCAGGCCCTGATGCGCAGGGCGGCGTTGCTGAAATACTCCGGCCTCAACAAAAAGAAAGCTGCGCCGTTCAGCGTAAAATAATTCGCCGAGGCAATGTACTGCGTTGCTTCTTGCACCCACTTTTTAGCAGGGAATCTCCTCTTTGCTAACAGCCCCGTGATTACCTTTAGATAATGCAGCCCTTCACGAACCGTGTTGCGAAGCATCTGCGGCTGTACGCTGCCTGGGACGATGCGGCGTTGGTGGAAGGGTTGCGGCGCGGCGACGAACGGGCCTTCGAGGAAACCTACCGCCGCCACGGCTTCGCCCTGCTGGAACTGGCCTATCGCAGAACGAGCTCCCGCGAAGCCGCCGAGGAAATCGTGCAGGACTTGTTCACCACCCTCTGGCACAAGCGCGCGGTGGTCGACGTTCAAAAACTCAAGGAATACCTGAGCACGGCGGTGCGCTACCGCGTGATTAACCTGATTAGAGACAAATCCATCCACAACGGCTACATCGCCTTCTCGCGCGCTGCAGCCAGCGAGGCCGACTACCATACCGAGGAGGACTTGGCCGCTGCTGACTTATCGGTGGCCCTCAATTCGGGCCTGGCCCACCTGCCCACCCACACCCGCGAGGTGTTTCAGCTGAGCCGCATGGAGCACCGGTCGGTGCCGGAAATTGCCGTGCGGCTGAAGCTGTCGCCCAAAACCGTGGAGTACCATTTGACTCGTGCCCTGAAGCTGCTGCGCGTTTCGCTGAAGGATTTCCTGGTGCCGCTGGTGCTGCTGCTAATGCGGTAAGTAGGCGTTTTAAAGGGGTTGGCATTTCGCTATACTAGTGTAGAGACGCAACATTTTGCGTCTCGTCGTCTGCGCCGTTTGCGTCTCGTTCGGGCGTCATCGTTCAACGCCGAGACGCAAAATATTGCGTCTCTACACCAAGTATTTGATTAGTCAATAAAAATTATTTTACAACCGAGACCAGGGGTCGGGATGGGATTGAGTGACTATTAAGTCAGAACCCCTACCCTGGCTTTGTAATGGACCCATCAGAATTCCGCGCGCTGCTGCACCGCTACCAGCAAGGCGAGTGCACGCCCGCCGAAAAGCGGCGCGTTGAGGAATGGTATAATGGTCTGGGCACCGAGCAAAAGCTGGACCTGAGCCCACTGGAGCGCAACGAACTGGTAGATTCCGTTTGGCAGCGCATTAGCGAGCAAACCACCGCTGCTCCTAATGCCCCGACCTGGGCCACCGGCCAGGAGCCCGTAGGCAACCCGCGTTGGACTACAGGCGTGCGCTGGGCTGCGGTGGCGCTGCTGGCCTTGGGCACCGGCGTAGTAGGCACCTATCTGGGATGGAATCCTGCCAAAGAAGTTGCTCAGGCCCCTACTGAGTCAAGTAGCGCCGACGCTGCGGGCTGGCTGGTGTCGGCCAATACCTCCACGCACGACGTCCGAGTAGCCCTGCCCGACGGCAGCTCCATTGCCCTGGCGCCGGCCAGCACGCTCAAATACCCGCGCGCCTTCACGGGTACCCAGCGCACGGTTTACTTGACTGGCGCGGCTTTTTTCGACGTTTCCCACGATGCCAAGCACCCGTTTTTGGTTTACACCGATAAGGTGGTGACCAAGGTGCTCGGCACCAGTTTTCGGGTGGAGGCCTACGCGGGCCAAGCAGAGGCACAGGTGCAGGTGAAAACCGGGCGCGTGCAGGTGACGCCCCGCGGCGAAGTGGCCGCCAGTGGCACGGCCAGCGTGCTAGTGCTGCCCAACCAACAGGCCGTGTATTCGGCCACGCGGCAGCGATTGCGGCGCGAGGTGGTGGCCCAGCCGGCGCTGCTCAAGCCGCAATCCTTCGTGTTTGACAACCGGCCGGTGGCGGAAGTGCTCACGGCCCTGGAGAAGGCCTACGGCGTGGCCATTGTGTACGACGCCGCGGCTGTGCGCAACTGCACGCTCAACCTGGGGCTGGGCGACGAGCCGCTGTTTGCCAAGCTCGACGTCATCTGCGAAACACTGGGCGCTTCCTACGAAAAGGCCGACGGCCGCATCCTTTTTCACAGCCAGCCCTGCCCGGCCGAATAACCTGCATGCCTCTCACCTTCACTCGCCTATGAAGTAATTCCCGCAATCGATTCCGGCTTTGCCCGAGTAGTTCTGCAGCGCCATTTGTGGCTTTCAGAATGCCGAAACGCCGATTTCTCTCATCTCACCATCCCACCATTTTACGTATGAAACCTTCCTTACAATTCCCGCCACTGCTGTTGCGCCTCAAGCGGTTGGCGGTGTTGCCCGGCCTGCTGTGGTGCCTGCTCTCGGGCATGAGCGCCGCGCACGCTTCCGAGGCCCAGCCCATTCTGGAGCAGCCCATTACGCTGCAAGTGCGAGAGGAGCGCATGGCCGCTGTGCTGAGCAAGATTGAAGCCCAGGCCAAAGTGCGATTTCAATACAGCCGCCAACTCATTGGGGCCAACCGCCGCGTCTCAATTAACGCCGTGGGCCAGCCCCTGGCGCAGCTGCTTAACCAGCTGCTGGAGCCGCTGCAAGTCAGCTACAAGGTGGTGAACGACGGCATTATCCTGCGGCCCGCCACCGTGTCTGCGGCCGGCGCGGCCCCGGCGGCCGACGTGCCCGTGACCGGCCAAGTGGTGGACGAAAAAGGCGCGGGCCTGCCCGGCGTCAACGTCATCATCAAAGGCGGCACCAACGGCACCCAGACCGACATGGACGGCAAGTTCACGCTGAGCGTGCCGGAAGGCTCCACGCTGGTGTTTTCCTTCGTGGGCTACACCGCTCAGGAAGTGGTGGTGGGCACGCAAACCACCTTCAACATTGCGCTGGCGCCCGACGCCAAGGCCCTGAGCGAAGTGGTGGTGGTGGTGGGCTACGGCACCCAGCGCCGCCAGGACCTGACCGGCGCCGTGGCCCGCGTCGACGGTGCCGAAATCGTGAACCAGCCCGTGCAAACGCCCACCTAGGCCTTGCAAGGCAAGGTGGCCGGTGTGCAAATCATCAGCGACGGCACGCCGAACACGCAGCCGCGGGTGCGCATCCGCGGCACGGGCACGCTGCTGGGCGGCGCCGAGCCGCTGTACGTGGTGGACGGCGTGCAAACTACCGACATCCGCAACCTGAGCAATGCCGACATTGCGAGCATCGACGTGCTGAAAGACGCTTCGGCCGCGGCCATTTATGGGGTGCGCGGGGCCAACGGCGTGATTATCGTGACCACCAAAAAGGGCGCGCTGGGCAAGCCGGTGCTGGCCTACAGCGGCACGGTGGGCTTCAAGGAAGCCGCCAACGTGGTGGAAATGGCCGACGCCGGGCAGTACACCAGCTACATCAAAGACATTGCCCCGACGACGATGCTGCCGGCCTCCCCGGGTTCGACGGACTGGTACGACGAGCTGCTGCGGCGCGGTACTTTCCAGAACCACAACCTGGCCGTGTCGGGCGCTACCGAGAACGTGCGCTACTACTTCTCCGGCAACCTGCTGCAGGACGACGGCACCATCATCATCAACAAGTTTCAGCGCCTGACGGTGCGCTCGAACACTTCGTTCAGCTTGTCGGACAAGGTCACGATTAGCTCGCAGGCTTCGTTCAGCCACGCCGATACGCGCATTGTGAACCTGAACACGGCCTACAACAACGCCTACCGGGCGGCCCCCATCATTCCGGCCAAACAAGGCGGGCGCTACGGCAACACCTCGGCCTTCGGCAACGTGGGCAACCCGATAGTGGACATCGAGAAAAACGACAACAAGTCCCTGGACAACCGCTTGCAGGGCAACATCGCCCTCGACCTGCGGCCCATCGAAGGCCTGACGCTGCGCTCGGCCTTCAACGTGGACCTGGAGTCCAACAACAACCGCGCCTACGACTACCAATTCCGCAACGACGAGAGCACCTTTTTGGTGGCCGGCGGCAACCAGCGCCTCGACCGCAGCAACCTGGGCGTGACCCAGACCAACCGCTACCGCTACTTGTGGGAAAACACGGCTACTTATCAGCGCACCTTCGCCGAGAAGCACAGCCTGACCCTGCTGGCCGGCACCGTGGTGGAGGAAGGCCAGACCACGCCGCTCTCGGGCTCGCGCAAGGACGTGCCCGCCGACCCCAGCCAGTGGTACCTGAACACCGGCGACCCCACCACGGCCGTGAACAACAACGTGGACCCCGACGACCCCGCCCCCGGCCTGCCGGCCAAGGACCGCCGCATCTCCTTTCTCGGCCGCGTCAACTACGCGTACAACAACCGCTACCTGCTCACCACCAACTTGCGGCACGACGCCACTTCGCGCTTCAACCGCGACCGGCGCAACGGCTTTTTCCCCTCGCTGGGCTTGGGCTGGGTGGTGTCGGAAGAAAACTTTCTGAAAGACGTGTCGGCGCTGAGCTTCCTGAAATTTCGGGCCAGCTACGGCCAGCTCGGCAACGACCAGATTCCGGTGAACTCCAACGTGGTGACGGCCAACTCCGGCATCCCCTACGTGTTCAACGGCAACACCGTCCTGGGCGCCACCATCACCGAAATCAAGGACACCGACGTGCGCTGGGAAACCACCACGGAGTACGACGCCGCCATTGAATTCGGCTTTCTGGACAACCGCCTGACCGGCGAGGTGACCTACTACAACAAGCGCACCTCCAACGCCCTGATTCCCGTCAACGTGGCGGGCATTTTGGGCGACCCCAACAACCAGCTCATCACCAACGCGGCCGACATTACCAACCGCGGCGTGGAAGCGGCCCTGAACTGGCGCGCCGCCATCGGCGAAAGCCCCGACTGGAGCTACAACATCGGCGCCAACGTGACCTTCAACAACAACCGCATTGCCAACCTCAACGGCGGCCAGGCCCTGATTGCGGGCTACAACGGCGTGACCAAATCGGACAACGGCCAGGCCGCCGGCAGCTTCTTCCTGCTCGACGCCATCGGCGTGTACCAGAGCGCCGACGAAATTGCCCGCTCGCCCAAATCCGCTTTCAACCCGCAAGTGGGCGACCTGAAGTACGCCGACTCGAACGGCGACGGCGTCGTGGACCTGCTTGACCGCCGCTACTACGGCTCGTACCAGCCCCCGATTTATTACGGCATCAACGGCGGGGTGAATTTCCGCAACGTGGACTTGTCGTTCGTGTTTTCGGGCAACTTGAAAAACGAGGTGTACAACGCCAAAAAGCAGGCCCGCAGCAGCATCCTCAACAACGTGGAAGCCAGCTTTGTCAACGACCGGTGGACGGCCGCCAACCCTTCCAACACCGACCCCAGCGCCATCCGGGAAAACCTGCCGAACTCGACCTACTTCCTGGAGTCGGGCGACTACCTGCGCCTCACCAACCTGGTGCTGGGCTACACCCTGCCGGGCGGCCTGCTCGAGCGCGCCCGCCTGGGCTCGGTGCGCATTTTTGCCTCGGCCCAAAACGTGTTTACGGTCACCAATTACACCGGCTTCACCCCGGAACTGGCCGGCGGGCCCCTGGATTCGGGCATCGAGCTGAACACCTACCCCACCAGCCGCACCGCCACCCTGGGGCTGAACGTCACCTTTAAATAACCCACCCGATGAACCCGATATTCTCCGCCATTCCCCGCCGCGCCGGCACGGCCGCGCTGGCCCTGTCGCTGGCTCTGGTCAGCGGCTGCAAAGATTACCTCGACGTGCCGCCCCAGGGCCAGCTCAGCGAAGACGCCATCCGCACCGACCCCGCCGCGGCCCAGAAGCTGGTTGACGGCGTGTACAACTCGCTCTACCTCGGCGGCTTCGGTCCTGATACCCAGGGCCTGCAGTTCGTCATCCTCACCGACATTGCCTCCGACGACGCCGATAAGGGCAGCTCGCCGAATGACTACCTGGCCGATGCCGGCGGCGTGGACGCCTTCACGCTGAACTCGACCAACGGCAACATCAACAACGTCTGGAACGGCTACTACCAAGGCATTTCGCGGGCCAACCAAGCGCTGGACAAAATTCCGCTGAGCCCGGCGGCCGACGTGGTGAAAAACCGCCTGCTGGGCGAGGTGCGCTTCCTGCGCGGCTACTTCTATTTCAACCTAGTGCGCCTGTTCGGCGGCGTGCCCAAACTCGACCGCGTGCCCCAGGCCTCGGAACTCAACAACCCCGAGTTTCAGACGCGGGCTTCGGCGGCCGACATCTACACCTTCCTCATCGCCGACCTGCAGTTTGCCGTGGACAACCTGCCGCTGAAAGGCGCCACCGAAACCGGCCGCGCCACCAAAGCCGCCGCCCAGACCCTGCTGGCCAAAGTGTACCTCTACCAGAAAAACTACCAGAGAGCTTTTGAGCTGAGCGACGAAATCGTGACCGGCAAATCGGGCGCCTACTCCCTCATTCAGAACTACGCCGACATCTGGCGCACAGTGGGGGCCAACAGCAGCGAGTCGATTTTTGAGGTGCAAACGGGCGTGAACGCGGCCTGCAACAACTCGGCCATCGAGCTGTACTCCGTGAGCCAGGGCCCGCGCTCGGGCGGCAAAGGCGGCTGGGCCGACCTGGGCTTTGGCTTCAACATCCCCACCCAGCAACTAGTGGACGCCTACGAGCCGGGCGACGTGCGCCGGGCCGGCACCATCATCTTCATTCAGCCCACGGCCCCGGCCGGGCAGCGTTCCACCGGCACGGTGCTGTGGGACGGCTTCCGCATTCCCAGCCAAGACTCGGTGGAGAACCCGCGCTATAGCTACAAAGCCTACCACAGCCGCACCCGCGAACCCAACTGCGGCAACAACGACTACCTGCCCAAGAACGTCCGCATCCTGCGCTACGGCGAGGTGCTGCTCATCCACGCCGAAGCCGCCCTGCAAACCGGCAACGCTGCCGCTGCCCTCACCGACCTGACCGCCGTGCGCACCCGCGCCGGCCTGGCCGCTAGGCCCGCCACGCTGGAAAACATCTGGGCCGAGCGCCGGGTAGAGCTGGCCCTCGAACACGACCGGTTCTTCGACCTGGTGCGCCAGGAAAGCGTGCAGCCCGGCCGCATCGTGCCCATTTTCGCCGCACAGGGCAAGACGTTCGTGAAAGGCAAAAACGAGCTATTCCCCATTCCCCAGCCGCAAATTGACCTCAGCGGCGGGCGTCTGACGCAGAACCCGGGGTACTAGGACATTTGCTTCTTTTAAGCTAAAAAAGGCCGTCATGCCGAGCGCAGCCAAGGCATCTCACCCACTCCGTCTGTCATCCTGAGCGCAGCGAAGGACCTTCTCACGAGTGAACGAGGATTTCTACTTTGAGAAGGTCCTTCGCTATGCTCAGGATGACAGACGATTGGATTACTACCGGACGCGAGATGCCTCGGCTGCGCTCGGCATGACGTTCATTAATAAGCACTCATGAACCCAAAACTTCTCCTATTCCTGCTGCTCTTGCTGCCCGGTTTCCTGCAGGCCCAGCAGAAACCCGTACCGAAAAAAGCGCCGGCCAAAGCTGTTGCTTTTGACCCCAAAAAGCGGCCCCGCAACCTCACCGATGAGCAGCTGCTGAACCTGGTGCAGCGGCAGACTTTTCGGTACTTCTGGGACTTTGGGCACCCGGTGTCGGGCATGTCGCGCGAGCGCAGCAACGTGGCCTATGACTACGGCAATGAGGTGGTGACCACCGGCGGCACTGGCTTCGGCATCATGGCCATCATCGTGGCCGCCGACCGCAAGTGGATTACCCGCGAGCAAGCCGCCACGCGCATCTACAAAATCGTGCGGTTTTTGGAGAAGGCCGACTCCTACCACGGCGTGTTTCCGCACTGGCTGGACGGCGCAACGGGCAAGGTCATCAAGTTCAGCTCGAAAGATGATGGCGGCGACATCGTGGAAACTTCCTTCCTGATGGAAGGCCTGATTTGCGCCCGCCAGTACTTCACCGCCGACACGCCCCTGGAGCGCGACGTGCGCAACCACATCCAGTGGATGTGGGAAAACGTGGAGTGGAACTGGCAAACCCAGGGCGGCCAAAACGTGCTCTACTGGCACTGGAGCCCGAACAACGGCTGGAGCATGAACCACCAGATTCACGGCTTCAACGAGTGCCTCATCACCTACGTGCTGGCCGCGTCCTCGCCCAAATACGCCATCGAAAAACCAGTGTACGACCAGGGCTGGGCCGTGGGGCCGGAGTTTAAAAATGGCAAGGAGTACTACGGCATCAAGCTGCCGCTGGGGCCGGACATGGGCGGGCCGTTGTTCTTCACGCACTACACGTTCCTGGGCCTGAACCCCCACGGCCTCAAGGACCAGTACGCCAACTACTGGCAGCAAAACCAGAACCACACGCTTATTAACTACCAATACTGCGTCGAGAACCCCAAGAAGTTCAAGGGCTACGGCCCCAACACCTGGGGCCTCACCGCCTCGGACAGCTACAAGGGCTACGCCGCCCACAACCCCAAGGAAGACCTGGGCGTGATTTCGCCCACGGCCGCGCTCTCGGCCTTCCCTTACACGCCCGAGCATTCCATGCGCGCCCTGAAACATTTTTATTTCGACCTGGGCGACAAAATCTGGGGCGAATACGGCTTTGTGGACGCTTTCAGCGAGCAGCACGACTGGGCCGCCAAATCCTACCTGGCCATCGACCAGGGGCCCATTGTGGGCATGATTGAGAACCACCGCTCGGGCTTGCTCTGGAAGCTTTTCATGAGTTCGCCCGACGTGCAGCGCGGCCTGACCCAGCTCGGCTTTGAGAGCCCAACAATTAAGAAATGATTCCGGCGCGGATATAAAGGCTTACCGAAGCATTTTTGTCGTACCTAATCTTTGCTGCCAGATTTGGTACCACAACCGCTCAGATAAGTCTCTCTATGAAACACCCTTTCTTGCCGTCACGCTTGCTTGCCTTTTTCTGCTTCGTATGCTTTGCGGCGTTTTTGAGCTTGCCCACCACGGCGCAAGTCAGAAAAAAGCGGACCCGCCCGGCCAAAACGGCGGCTACGCCGGCTGCTGCCGCGGCCAAGCCGGTGAACCCAGCCCCCGTTCGCCCCACCTACTGCAACCCGCTGAACCTGGACTACGGCTACGCGCCCAACCCCGACTACACCACCGCCGGCCGCCACCGCACCACCGCCGACCCCGTCATCACCTTGTTTAAAGACGACTACTACCTGTTTTCGACCAACCAAAAGGGCTACTGGTGGAGCCACGACCTGGGGAAATGGACGTTTGTGCCCCACTCGTTTCTCAAGCCCGGCAGCACCACGCTCGACGACCTGAACGCGCCGGCCGTGTTTGCGCTCGGCGACACGCTGGTGGTGTACGGGTCGAGCACCGAGAAGGGCGCCCCCATTTGGATGAGCACCGACCCCAAAGTCGGCTCTTCGTGGCAGCAGCGCGTCGCGGCCTTCCAAATTGGCGCCCAGGACCCCGCCTTTTTCCTGGACGAAAACGGCAAGCTGTACCTCTACTGGGGCAACTCGAGTAAGGAACCGCTCTATGGGCAGCAGCTCAACCGGAGCACGTTCAAACCCATGGGCCGGCGCAAGAAGCTGGTCGAGCTCGACGACGAGCGGTTTGGCTGGCAGCGCACCGGCGAGCTTGCCGACAACGCCGGGCTGGCCCCCTTCCTGGGCGGCGCCTGGATGACCAAGCACGCCGGCAAGTACTACCTGCAGTACGCCGCGCCGGGCACCGAATTCAGCGGTTTTGCCGACGGGGTGAGCGTGGGCAACAGTCCGCTGGGCCCATTTAAGCCGCAGGGGCACAACCCGTTTTCCTACAAGCCGACCGGTTTTGCGCGCGGCGCCGGGCACGGCAACACCTTCCAGGACCGGTGGGGCAGCTGGTGGCACGCCTCCACGGTGGCCGTGGGCGTGAAAGACAAGTTCGAACGCCGCCTCGGCCTGTGGCCCGCCAGCTTCGACCCCGCCGGGACACTGTTCGCCAACACTTCCTTCGGCGACTACCCGCACTACCTGCCCAGCGGCCTCACCGACTACGGGCAGAGCCTGTTCACGGGCTGGATGCTGCTCAACTACAACAAGCCGGTGCAGGCCTCGTCCACGTTTGGCGCCTACGCGGCCAACAACGCGGTGGACGAGAACATGAAAACCTACTGGAGCGCGGCCACGGGCCGGACCGGCGAGTATCTGCAAACCGACCTGGGGCGGGCCAGCACCGTGCACGCCGTGCAGATAAATTACGCCGACCAAGACGCCTCCCTGCAGGGCAAGCCCGCGGGCTCCTACCACCAATACCGCCTCTACCACTCCCTGGACGGCAAAACCTGGAAGCTGCTGGTCGACAAAAACCAAAACACCACCGACGTGCCCCACGACTACGTGGAGCTGTCGGTGCCCATCCGGACGCGCTACCTCAAGCTGGAAAACCGGCACGTGCCCACCGGCCGGTTCGCCATCAGCGGCTTTCGGGTGTTTGGCCGCGGCGGCGGCAGCCCGCCCGAAAAAGTATCGCGCATGACGGTGCTTCGCGGCAAAGGCGACAAGCGCACCGCCTGGCTGAAGTGGCCCGCCGTGGACGGCGCCTACGCCTACAACATCTACGTGGGCAACGAATTCGACAAGCTCTACACCTGCATCATGGTGCACGGCGCCAACGAGTACTACTTCAAAGGCATGGACAAAGACCAGACCTACTACTTCACCATTGAGGCCGTGAACGAGAACGGCGTTTCGGCCCGCACCATCGTGCAGGGCACCCGGTAGGCCGCCTGCTCTCCGGCCGCGCCTTGGGCGGCTTCCGCTCACACTTGCTCATCCCATCCTTACACTCCCACCCTCGCCATGAATAGGCTGTCCCGCACTTCCTCCCTCCTGCTCGCCCTGCTGTCGCTCAGCCCCCTGGCGCAAGCCCAACCGAAGAAGGCCGCCCCAGCCTCCACCACCGACCCTAAGATGAAAACCTTCATCGACGGGCTGATGGCCAAGATGACGCAGGAGGAAAAGATTGGGCAGCTGAACCTGGTGTCGGTGGGCTTCGACGTGACGGGGCCGGTGGTGAGCAAGGACGTAGACGCCAACATCCGCAAAGGGCTGGTGGGCGGCGTGTTCAATACTTACACGCCCATTGCGGTGCGCAAGCTGCAGGAAATGGCCATCAAGGAGTCGCGGCTGCACATTCCGTTGATGTTTGGGTACGACGTCATTCACGGGCACCGCACCATTTTCCCCATTCCGCTGGGGCTGTCGGCCAGCTGGGACCTGCAGGCCATCGAGCAGAGTGCCCGCATCGCGGCCGAAGAATCGACGGCCGACGGGCTCGATTGGGTGTTTTCGCCGATGGTCGACATTGCCCGCGACGCCCGCTGGGGCCGAATTTCCGAAGGCGGCGGCGAAGACCCGTACCTGGGCTCGCGCATTGCCGAAGCCATGGTGCGCGGCTACCAAGGCCCCGGCAACGACCTCACCAAGCCCAACACGGTGATGGCCTGCCTCAAGCATTTCGCCCTCTACGGCGCCGCCGAAGCCGGACGCGACTACAACACCACCGACATGAGCCGCCAGCGCATGTACAACGAGTACCTGCCGCCCTACAAAGCCGCCATCGACGCCGGCGTGGGCTCGGTCATGTCCTCCTTCAACGACATCAACGGCACGCCCGCCACCGGCAATAAGTGGCTGATGACTGACCTGCTGCGCCGCCAGTGGGGCTTCCGGGGCTTTGTGGTGACGGACTACACGGCCATCAACGAAATGGTGGCGCACGGCGTGGGCAACGACGCTCAGGTGTCGGCCATGGCCCTTAACGCGGGCATCGACTAGGACATGGTGGGTGAAATTTTCCTCAAAAACGCCGCTCAAAACCTGAAGAGCGGCGCCGTGAGCAAGGCCCAGCTCGACGCCGCCTGCCGCCGCATTCTCGAAGCCAAATACCGCCTGGGCCTGTTCCAGGACCCCTACCGCAAGGTGAGCGCCGAGCGCGCCACCAGTACCCTGATGAAGCCGGAGTTCATTGCCGCCGCCCGCGACATTGCCCGCAAAAGCCTAGTGCTGCTGAAAAACGAGCGCAACGCCCTGCCCCTGAAAAAGACCGGCTCGGTGGCCCTCATTGGCCCGCTGGCCAACCGCCAGAAGGATGTTATTGGCAGTTGGAGCGGCGCTGGGGACCCGAAGCAGGCCGTGTCGGTGGAGCAGGGCCTGCGAGCCGCCGCCCCGGGCCTGAAAATCACCTACGCCAAGGGCGCCAACATTGCCAACGATGCCCAGATGCTGGAGCGCCTCAACGCCCACGGCGGCGAGTTGGAAATTGACAAGCGCAGCTCCGAAGACATGATACGCGAAGCCGTGCAGGTGGCCCAGGGCGCCGACGTGGTGGTGGCCGTGGTGGGCGAAAGCCAGGGCATGACCGGCGAAGCCGCTAGCCGCGCCGACCTCGGCCTGCCCGGCCAGCAACTAGAGCTGCTCAAGGCCTTGAAGAAAACCGGCAAGCCGCTGGTGCTCGTGCTCATGAATGGCCGCCCGCTGACCCTGGCTTGGGAAAACCAGAACGCCGACGCTATTCTGGAAACGTGGTTTGCGGGCACGCAGGCCGGCAATGCCATCGCCGACGTGCTGTTGGGCGCCTACAACCCCAGCGGCAAAATCACCGCCACGTTCCCGCAGGTGGTGGGCCAGGTGCCGCTCTACTACAACCACAAAAGCACCGGCCGGCCCTACGCCGGCACCGACAAGCTCGACAAGTACAAGTCGCGCTACCTCGACGTGAGCAACGAGCCGCTGTACCCCTTCGGCTTCGGCCTGAGCTACACCACCTTCAGCTACGGCAAGCCCACGCTGAGCAAAACCACCATCGGCCCCACCGAGACGCTGGAAGTGAAGGTGACGGTGCAAAACACCGGCAACGCCGACGGCGAGGAAGTGGCCCAGCTTTACATCCGCGACATGGTAGGCTCCATCAGCCGGCCGGTGCAGGAGTTGAAGGGCTTCCAAAAAGTGCTGCTGAAGAAGGGCGAAAGCAAAACCCTCACCTTCCGCCTCGCCCCCAACGACCTGAAATTCTACAACGATAACCTGGCCTTCGTAGCCGAGCCCGGCGACTTCCAGGTGTTCGTCGGCGGTAACTCCCGCGACGTGCAAACGGCGTCCTTCAAGCTAGCCGCGAAGTAGAGATGCGACCCTTCGCGTCTCCGGGCCCGCGCCGTTCGGGCATCGTCTAGGCGCCGGTCGTTCAACACCGAGACGCGAAGGGTCGCGTCTCAACAGCCGTTATGCTAGCGTGGGAAAGCTTGGTACAACCGCCCCTTCTCATTGCTCACCACGAAGGTGGAATCATCAAGAAAAACGAGCCCTTCGGCCTGACCGGTGGCGGGCAGGGCACGGAAGCTTTTGCGCCCATCGAAAAGGCGCTGGCCGGGCTGTCGGGCGAAGAAAAACACGCCGCCGTAGGCCAGTAACGCAACCGTGCGTCCGTCGGGGCTAATGTCGGCGGCGGTAATGGGCCGGTTCAGGCGGATACTGTCGCGTAGGGTGGCCACGTGGCGGCCGGGGCGGGCCGGCACCACGTAGTGCTTCGCCCACTGCTTCAGCGCCCGGCTTTTGCTGAACAAATGCAGGGTGTCGTTGTGCCAAAAAAACGCCTCGCAGTCGAAATTGCGCTGGGTCCAGCGCGGCGGGAAGGCTCGTTGGTCGGCAAAGCGGAAGGCAATGGTATCGACGGCGGGGCGGGCCTGGCGCGGGTTGAGGCGGTAAATGGCCAGGTCGCGCCGCTGGTTGCCGTTGTTGCCGAAGTCGCCGATGTAGAAGTTGCCGGCCGGGTCCTGGGCCAGGTCTTCCCAGTCGGCATTGGGCAGCGGGGCCAGGTCCAGCGTACGCAACACCCGGCCGGAGGGCTCCAGCAGCGTGAGCCGCGCCGGGATGCCGGAGTCGCCGTGGTTCCACAGGTAGCGAACCGAATCGGCCCGCGCCAAGCCGGAGCTTTCGCGCTGCGTGCGGGGCAGCCGGCCTACCCGGTGCACCACGTAGCGCGCACGCGCAATCTTGCCCCGGCCGTGGTTGCGGGGCGCCCCCCACAGCACCGCGTGCAGGAATACAAGGGCCGGAAAAAGCAGGTCGCGCAACATGGGTGGATGAGCAGGTGAACAAAAGAAACGTCATGCCGAGCGCAGCCGAGGCATCTCGCGTGTGGTAGTAATTAAATCGTTTGTCATCCTGAGTGCAGCGAAGGACCTTCTCAAGTTAGAACTCGTCGTTCAGTCGTGAGCAGGTCCTTCGCTGCACTCAGGATGACAAACGGGCGAGCAAGATGCTGCGCTCGGCATGACGTTTTCTTTGCTCGCCGCCCATTACCCAAGCCCCTACAAGCCCAATTCCTGCGAATGGCGCAAGGCGTCGCGGCTCTGCTCGAAATAGCACGTTTCCACCCCCGCTAACTTGATTTCGGCCAGCGCAGCTTCCGCCGCTGTCCGGCCCTTAGCGCTCACCTGCCGGATGTACACGGCCCGCACCCGGCCGGGGTAGCGCTTCACCACCGCGGCGTAGATGCCCGGGTCCTGCTGCGAGTCGTCGCCGAGCAAGACAAAGCTCTGGCCGGGGCAGGCCGTGAAAATCCGCACGATGCGGTCGAGCTTGGTGGTGTGCTTGTTTTGGCCGGTGTGGCGCAGCTGGCTCAGGCGCTTGAGCTGGCTGAGCTGGAACACGCCTTTGGGCATTTGGTGGTGGGCCGCAAACTCCGTGATGAAATCGTAGAGGTTCCACTCGCTGCTGCTCACGTAGAAAAACGCGTTCGGCCGGGCCGGCGTGGCCGGGCCCGCCTGGGCCAGCCACTGGTAATGTGTGGCCACGTCGGCAAACGGGGCCCGGCTGCGGGCGTTGCGGCTCAGCAGCACCCACAGGCGCTGCCAGCGCGTGGCCGAGTGCGACACCAGGAAGGTGTCGTCAATGTCGGAAATAAACGCATAGGGCGTCTCGTAGGGCACGTGCACTTCGGTGCTCGCGTGGGCCAGCGTGGCGCCAGTAGTGGCGTCGAGCAGCTCGGCAATGGCGGGGTGCCAGCCGGCCGGCAGCGGGCTGGGAATGGGCACTTCGAGGCGGAAGAAACCGTCGGCGTCGGTGCGGGCGCCCACGGTCTGGCCGCCCACGGTCACGCGCACCGGCACGGCAGCCCAAGGCCGCACCAGAAACAAACGCAGCAGCCCCCAGGCGTTGGCCCAGAAATTTACCCGTTGGTAGGTGCGCGCCAGCGGGCTCTGCCGAAAGGCGTGGCCTTGCACCACCAGGCAGTCGGGACTGCCAAAGCCGCGGTATAGTTTGAGGGTGGGGCGCCGGGTGAGGCGCAGCCGGGCCAGGAGTTTCTCGGTCATGGGGCAGCAGAAGTTCGGCCGTGGAAGTCGAAACCCCGTTACGAGGCAGACGAAGGAATGGATGAGCTACTGGCTGCCCTACGGCGCCAACTCCGCTCATCATCTGGTCCTTCTGTGCTCACCATACAGTTCACCCAATCATGCCGTCACCGTCTTCTCCTCTGCGTTTTCTGTTCGCGGTCAACCCAGCTTCGGGCAGTGCCGAAAAAGTAGACTGGGACGCCACCATTCGCGACTATTTCGCCGACTTGCCGCACACGGCTGAAGTGCTCAAGCTCACGGGCGAAGACGACGAAACCGCCTTGCAAGAGCACATCGCACAGCATCACCCCGACCGCCTCGTGGCCGTGGGCGGCGACGGCACCGTGAAACTGGTGGCCGAGCAAGCCCTGGCCGCCAACCTGCCCATTGCCGTGCTGCCCGCCGGCTCGGCCAACGGCATGGCCAAAGAGCTGAACCTGCCCCTCAAGCCCGTCGACGCCCTGGACATTGCCGTGCACGGCATGGAGAAATCCGTGGACGTCATCTACCTGAACGGCACCGACCTCTGCCTGCACCTGAGCGACATCGGCCTGAATGCCCAACTGGTGCGCCACGCCCAAAGCAACAACTGGCGCGGCATGCTGGGCTATGCGCGGGCCGCATTCTGGTCGCTGCTCCGGCGGCGGCTGATGCGCGTGCGCATTCAGTGCGACGACGAGCAGGTGGAGCGCACGGCCTTTATGGTGGTGCTGGCCAATGCCCGCGTGTACGGCACCGGCGCCACCATCAACCCCGAAGGCGACGTGTCGGACGGCAAGTTTGAAGTGGTAGTGCTGCGGCGCTTGGTCGGCCGCGAGCTGCTGAAGATGTTCTGGCGCTTCCGCCCCTTCGACCCCGCCGCCGTGGAAATCTTCTGCACTACGTCGGTTCAGTTAGAAATTAAGCGGCCCGTCGACTTTCAAGTCGACGGCGAATACCGGGGCAAAACCACCCACGTCGACGCCGAAATCCGGCCCGGGGCCCTGCGCGTGCTGGTGCCAGAGGACTAGCCGGGCGTCAGCCACGCCAGTTCAATCACCGCCCCCGCCGCAACCGCCACAGCCACCACAGCCGCTGCCGTCGCCTCCGCCCCCATCGCTGCCACAGCCCGAGCCACCATCGGCGCTACTGCCGGTGTTCGGGGGCCGCAACGCCGGAATCAACGCGTCCAGGCCCAGCGCACTCAGTTCGTTGACGCCGAACAGGGCCACGGAAAGTGCCACCGTTTGAGCGGTGAACGGTGGCCCCGCCTGCTGGTGCTGCTGGACCACGGGCGCCATTTCGCGCAGCAAGCCCTGGCCCCGACGAGTTGCCCACATACCATATACCTGGCGGTAAAGCACTACGACTGCGACCAAGCCAGCTAGTGACAGCAGCAACAACCCTACGGGCCGGTCCCGGCTGGCGCCCACCGCTATTTTGGCCACCCCAAACAAGCCCAGGCCCGCGGCCACCAGCACCGGAATGCGGTCCAGGCGCTGCCGTTCTGCGGCTGGTAGCAGCAGGCCCTTGGCTTCCAAGGAGCGGTCGAGGGCCTGTAGTGCCCCGATGTTGGCACCCTCGGCCTGGTCCCGCACTTTGTCCAGGTCCGACCAACCAGCGGGGATTATCAGGTTCCAGATGGCCCGCTCGTACGGCTCGGTGGGCGGTGCGGCGTCGGTGCGCTTGATGCGGCGACCGTCCACCAGTTCGGCTTTGCCGGCGTGCACCAGAGAAGCCACGGCGCTCACGCTCAGCCGCTGGCCGCGCTCAGCCAGCCGGGCCAGCTCGTAGGTGCTGGGCAGGGGTCCCAAGTAGGCATCAGCGGGCCCGAGGCCCTGGCGTTGCAGCCACAGCGTTAGCAAAGCCAAAGCCCCAAACAGCCCCCAGAACAGCCACAAAAACTCGGTGCCGTACCAGTTGAGCGGGTTCAACGGGGTGCGGGCCGTGCACCCCACCAGCGCAGCCGCGGCCAGCACTGTGGCCCATTCGCGCCCGCCCAGCCGCAGCGACCAGCGCGGCCGCGGCAGCAGCCACTGCCGCCGCAAGTTGACGCGCCGGAAGTGGGCCGCCTCGCCGAAGCGCACCGCCGCCGGCGGCCAGATGTCGGCCGGGGGCAGTGCGCCAAACGCGGCCACGTAGGCCTGCAAGGTGCGCCCGTACCAGTCCCGGAACTTGTGGCCCTCGGCGGCGCCGCCTTTGGTGGGGCCGTGGTGCAACGGGAAGCCCAGCACCTCCCCGCACATCTCGTCCCAGTACGAGCGGGTGTACACCAAGTGCAGGTGCCAGGCCTGGTCTACTTCGTCGGAAGGGGTGACGGGATGCCCACAGGTGGCGGCCAGGAACACAAATTTCTTGTATTCGAGCACCACGCGGCGGGCGTAAGGCTCGGCCCAGCCGTTGTCGCGCGCCAGGCGCTTCGAGAACGAGAAAGCGGCCCCGGCGTCCAAATCCAGGGCTTCGAGTTGGTCCCACAAAGCGGCCGTGGCCGCGGGGGAGCGTGCTGCGAAATCAGGAGTGATAATCAACGCCGCAAAGGTAACGGGGGCCCTAATCAACTTATTCTGAATGACGCGCCAGCAGGGCCGAGAACACAATAAGATAACACGACGAAGCCCGGCTCATGAGCCCGGCCACCGAAGTCATCAGGGGGCGGGTCAGGGCCGGTCCTTGCAGATTGCTCAGACGCTTGAGCGTCGGCTGTGCGCCCTGCCTTACAGCCTCATTTCCGTTATGCTCCTTTCCGTGCGCCACGTGGTTCGCCCGGCCTTAGCTGTTGCTTCCTTTTTCACAGGTGCTTTGGGCCTGCTGGTCGTCCCGGCGCACGCGCATGTTCAGGTCAGCGCGGGGCTGAATGTCAACAAACCCCCGTTTATGAGCGGACGCCGGGAACACAGAACCGCCGTCGCGGAAACTGGGCTTGAAGTAGGCGCCATGGCCATTGTTGCCCGCGCGCATTCCACACGGGAGCCGGCCCTGCTTTTGGCGCAAAAGTGGTGCAAAAGGCCCTTCGTATCAACGATGAGTTCGAAGAAAACGGGTCAACGTTCCACCACCAAGTTCATCTACCGCTTCCGTTACGCGGCCCTGCCCCTCAACCTGGCGTATTATCAGCGGGCCGACGGCCACGGTGTTCGTCTTCCCGCTGGTTTTCGGCTGGTTTTACCACGAGGTGCACAGGACGCGCCCGCCGTGCCCGCCCCCGAACAGGAACACCTGCAGTTGACGTAGCCGGGGCCTTTCGGGCGTACCGGCCAGCGCGTGGGGGGCCAAGCACGTTGGCCGGCAAAGAGGTTGGACACGTAAACAGGGAACGGAAAGCAGCGGCGCAGGCTTCTCAAGATGAAATACGGCCGCTTTCCACCGTCGTCTCCGCCGGCCCACGCCCGAACGCTGCGCTTGGGTGCGGCCTCCACCAGGCCGTCATCCCGCCCCTATGAATCGAACGTATTTGCTCTTATTGGTGCCGCTGGCCCTGCTGCTGTTGCCCGCGGCTCAACGCTCTTCGCCCCCGAGCCTGCAACAAACCCTGCAAGCCAACGAATGGAAAAAGCGGGTGCTGCTCGTGGCGGCGCCCACGGCCGAGCACCCCGACTTTCGGGCGCAAAAAGCCCAGCTAGCCACCGCCCCGGCCCAGCTTTCGGCCCGCGACTTTCTGGTAATCGACGTGCTCTACGACCAGCTCTCCCCGGCCGATAAGAACTACCTGACCAAAGAAATTGGGGTGCAGCCGCCCCGCTTCGCCACCGTCCTCATTGGCAAAGACGGCCGCGTGAAAATGAAAAGCGCCCGCCCCATTCCCCTCGCCAAACTCTTTGGCACGGTAGACCAAATGCCCATGCGCAAGCAGGAAATGCAGCGCGGCGTGATTGATACAGAGTAGCCCCTTAAAGTGCCACGAAAGTCATTTTCCAGTCCACTGACAAGCAGAGCCAATAAGTCCGTCATGCGAAGCACCTCGCGTGGGGTAGTAACCCAATCGTTGAAAAGGATTAGTGGCGGCACGCGAGATGCTTCGCTGCGCTCTGCATGACGCTTTTTTAGCTTCCAGCACTATCCCAACGACTTCGTGAACCCGACTTTAATCTTCACCTGGAAGTCGGCAATGACTCGGAAGATTTCCTTCAGCGTCACCTGTTCCACTTTGGTCAGGCTCTTGGGGTCGAGGTAATTATCGGGCGTGGTATGGTCGCTGATGATTTGAACGGCCTGTTTTTTCAGGCGCACGCCCATGAGGTAGTAGTAGGACTGCAGCAACTCGTGAGCCTCGCGCTCCTTGAACACGCCCAGCGCCTTGAGGGCCTCCAGCCGCTCGCCGGTGTTGGTGGCGAAGATGCGGTGCTTGAGGGCGTACATGCGCACCAAATCGACGATGGGCGACATGGTGCGCTTCAGGTTGAACACCTGCTGCGAGCCCACCGCAAACGTGCGGATGTTATTGAAAAACGTGAGCGGCGGCTCGTACTGCAGCGCATTCACGGCCATGTAGTGGAAAAACCGGTCGCGCGGCTTCTGCAGCTCCTCGGCCAGGAACTCGTGCAGCTCGTCCATGATGGTGGCGTCGCCATACAGGTAGCGGCAGTCGAACGAGGCCGCGAACTGCATGCCGGCCTCGGGGTTCGAGTCGGTCATCCATTCCACGTAGTTGCGCTTCCAGTGCGAGAGCGAGTGCGTCCACTTGCCGTTCTTGGCCATAAAGCCGCCGTCGCAGTAGCTGAAGCCAATTTCGTTCAGCCGGTCGCTCACGATTTCGGCGAAGCGCAGGAAGTACGTGCGCACCAGCTCGCGCTGCTCGTTGGCCTTGTCTTCGTAGATGATGGCGTTGTCCTGGTCGGTGAGCAGGGTTTGCTCCTTGCGGCCCTCGCTGCCCAGCACCATGTACACGAACTTGGCCGGCGGCGGCCCCAGCTCGGCAATGGCGTCCTCAATCAGCTTCACGGCAATGGTGTCCGACACCGTGGTGATGACCTGGTTCACGATTTCGGGCTTCACGCCGCGGTTCAGCAGCTGGTACACCATTTCGGGAACTTGCTCCCAGCGGCGCTTTAGCTCGGGCACGGCCTGGGCCTGCTTCACCGACTGAATGAAGATGAACGGCGACTGGGCCTGGTCATCGGTCAGCAGCTTGTTGCGGCTCAGAAAGCCTACGTATTCGCCGTCGGTTTCCACCAGCAGGTAGCGCGTTTTGGTGCGGAACATCAGCAAGATGGCCTCATACACAAACGCCCGGGAGCTGATGCTGACTACCGGCGCGTCCACGATGGTTTCCACCGGCTGGCGGGCGTCGGCCAGGCCAGCCACCACCTTGTCGCGCAGGGTAATGTCGGTGACGTAGCCGATGATTTGGCCGTTCACGTCGGCATCGGTGATGAAGTAGCAGCTGGTGCGGGCGGCGGCCATGCGCTGGGCCACCTCAAAAATGGGCGTGTAGGCGGCACACAGCACCACCGGCCGCATTTCCAGCGTTTCGATGCGGCGCGAAAACAGCTGGTCCGACGCCAGGTAGCTGGACGCCGCGCTGGTGGCGGGCCGCACAAAGTGGGCGTACTCCTCGTTCTGCATGCGCTGCCCGTAGCGCGCCGTGAAGAAATTGAAGAAGCCCTCGTAGCCCTGGCACAAAGCCAGAAACTCGCGCCGGTGCAGGAAATACACGCGGGTGTTGCGCTTGGCCAGCACCGTGCGCAACGACTTCTTCTTGTTTAGCAGCAGCGAAATGCCGCCGTAGCACTCGCCCCGGCGGCTGTATTCCACCACGCGGCGGTTCTGCTGGCTGTCGTAGAAAAACGTTTCGTACTCACCCTCTACCACAATGTCCAGCCCGCGCAGCTTGGTCACGTCCTGGTGGTAAATGATGGCCTCGCGCGGGTGGTGCACCTCCTGCAAGCCCTCGGCTACTTCCGCCAACACGTCCTCAGGCAGCAAGTCGAACGGCTTCACAGTGCGGAGAAAGTCAAGTTTGGAGGACATGGGTGGCGGGGAGGGGTTGGCAAGGCAAAGTTAGAGCCCCGGCCGCTCCGGTCGGCCCGCCCTAGGCGGGCCGACCGGTTGCCGCCTGAACGACTTGCTTAGCCAGTACCGGTCGGCCCGCCTAGGGCGGGCGGACCGGAGCGGCCGGTCGCGGCGCTCACCCGGCCAGGAAAAACGCCAGCAGCACCAGCACCACGCCCGTAATGAGCAGCCACGCCGCTACGCCAACTTTCAGCCGAGGCCGCCGCTTGCGCGGTGCTTTCACCGGCGCAGCCACCAGGCCCACCGGTCCCTGCTGGGCCACAGTTTCTTCGGTGATGGTGCCTTGGCGGGTGAGTTCGAAAAAGCAGCGAGCCGTGGCTCGCGCGTCGGCCAGCGCGTCGTGCTCCTGGCCCATGGGCTCGTGGAAGAGGCGCTGGTGCAGCTCGCCGAGGCGCAGGAAACGCTGGGCTTGGTAGCGCAGCAGCGGCCCGGTGGCGCGCATGGTGCAGAAGGTGGGCAGCTGGTCCAACGGGTTTTTCAGCCCCGTGCGGTGAAACCCCACTCCTATCATGTGGTAGTCGAGCTGCATGAAGTGGGCCACCACCAGCGGCTGGTATTGCAGCAGGTCGCGGTGCAGGCGGCGCATCACCGAGTGGCGCGACTGGCCGTGCTCGCGCAAAAAGTCCACCGTGAGGCCGTGCACTTCGCCAGAAGCCGGACTCAGGTCGTAGTCGCTGGGCTGGATGTAGTGGTTTTCCTCCTTCACCAGCTGCCCGTCGCGGGTGTGCACCACCCAAGCCAGCTGCACGATGTGGGGCCAGTTGACTTGGTCAGAATACGGCTTGCTCCAATCGCGCGGAATGCCCGAAGTTTCGGTATCGACGAACAGCAGGTACTCTCTCACAGCGCAGGCAGCTGGGACCGTTAGGCAAAATCAGATTACAAAAATCCGAATAAATCCGGTAAATATTCTACGCGAATGCAGAACGGTGTAGAGACGCAATATTTTGCGTCTCGTCGTCCGCGCCACCAGTTAAATCGTTCTCTTTTAACCATTCCATCACCGTTCAACGCCGAGACGCAAAATATTGTGTCTCTACACCGCGAGCGGTTGCTCCTGCAGCGCGCCCGACGACTCCCGTTTCAGCAGCTTCGGTTGGAGCACGATTTTGCGCGGCGAAAGCTGGCGGTTGCGCTCCTGAATCATTTCCAGCAGCAGACGCACGGCGGCGCCGCCCATTTCCTCGCAGAGCTGGTCGACGGTGGAGAGCATGGGGTCGGTGAGCGAGGAGAACGTTTCGTTGCCGAACCCGGCCAGCGCCATGTCCTGCGGCACGCGCAGCCCGTGCTGCTTCAGCGCCCGCAGCGCCCCCACGGCGGTGAAATCCCCGGCCGAGAAGATGGCATTGGGAGGCTGCGGTAGGGCCAGCAGCCTCCGCACGCCTGCCGGACCATCGGCCATGGACATGTCCTTGAACAACACCACTAATTCTTCTTCCACCGGCAAGCCCGCGTCGCGCAGCGCCTGAGAGTAGCCCTGGTACCGGTCTTTGTAGATGTTCAAATGCTGCGGCCCGCCGAAATGCGCAATGCGCCGCCGGCCTTGCTCCAGCAAGTGCTTGGTCATTTGGTAGGCGCCCTGGTAGTCGTCCACCACCACGGCGCTCACGTCGCTGCCGTTCAGAATGCGGTCGAAAAACACCAGCGGCATGTGCCGCTGCTGCACCTTGTGAAAGTGCTTGAAATCGTGCGTGGAACGCGACAACGACACTAGGATGCCGTCGACCTGCGCGTTCATCAGCGTTTCCACGTTTTTGGCTTCGTGGGCGTTGTCCTCGTTCGACTGGCACAGCATCACGTTGAAGCCGGCCTGGTTGGCCACTTCCTCGATGCCCTTCACTACCAAGGCAAAAAAGTGGCCGTCGATGTTGGGCACGATGACGCCCAGCGTGTTGCTGCGCCCTTTCCGCAGGGCGGCGGCCAGGTGGTTGGGCTGGTACTTGAGCTGCTCGGCCAGTTTCCACACCCGTTCCCGCGTGGCTTCGCTGATGCGGGAGTGCCCACTCAAGGCGCGCGAAACGGTGGAAACGGCCAAGTTTAGCTCTTGGGCAATGTCCGAGATGGAAGCGCGTTTGGGGGCCAAAGCAGTGGCGAAAAAGGTGGAAAGGATTGTGGGAGCAATACAGCAAAAGTAAGCTGTTTCTTTTTGGTGTTTTTCGCCCGGTGCAAACGTTTTTTTAGGGGCCTATTCTTGCCACACGGCCACGCCGCCGGGCTCGAGGTCGCGGGTGCCCACCAGCAGCTTGGCGCCGGCCGGCGCGGGCACGGGGTGCTTGGCCGAAGTGAAGTTCGTAGCCACCCAAAACCCATCGCGCCAGTTCACTACAAACTGGTCGGGCAGGGCGTCCACGGCCACGTTAGCGGCTGCGTACACGCTGCGCAGCACCTCCCGCTCCAAGTCGCCGTTCATCGACTCGACGCCCACATAGGTCACGGTGCCTTTGCCCAGCTTGCGGGTGGTGACAGCAGCCGAGCCGGCGTAGAACTGGTCGGCGTAGGTGGCCAGCGTGGTGGTGCCCGCGTTGGGCACCAATATTTCGCCCCAGGTTCCCCAATCGTACTTTTTGCCTCCCACGGCCACCTGGCCTTTCATTGGCGAAGGCAGCATGTCGAAGGGCCGGTCGCCAAACTTAGCGCCAATGAGGTCGAGGATGGGGGCTCCCCAGGAGCCTTCCCAGAGCATGCCGCGGCGGTCCTTCTGCCCGGTGCGGGCGCTGAGGATGAGGTGGCCGCCGTTCTGCACGTAAGTGGTCCAACGGGTCACTAGGGCTTTGTCGAGCAGCTGGTAGGCCGGCGCCACCACGAAGGGGTACTGGCTAAAGTCCCGGTCTTCGGTGAGCACGTCGACGGGGCAGTTCATGGTTTTCAGCGCGCCGTAGTACCAGAATAGGTGCACCAGCGTGTTCCAGCGGTTGGTGGAGGGGTGGTTGTCGAGGTCGAAGCGGTTGTTGAAGTTGTAGAGGAAGGCGGTGCGGCGAGCGGCCAGGCGGGCCGGCATCTTGGCGTTGGGTTTCCGCAGCTTGCGCAGTTCGGTTACTTCGCGCATGGCTTGGGCGTATTCCAGGCCGCCGGGCAGGGGCGTCACCCCGTCGGGCCCCACAAAGCCGTAGTGGTACAGCTCGCTGCCGGCCAGCGGCTGCCGGTAGCGGTAGCTGCAAATCAGCTTGGCGCCTGAGCCGAACGAGTGCATTATCCACATGTGCACGGCGCCGGGGTAGGGCTGCGGGTTCACGTCGCCCCAGTTCACCTGGCCGGGCTGCAGCTCCATCACGCCCTCGTTGCCATTGAGGGCGCGGGTGAAGTCGTGCATGAAGCCGAAGCTGTTGGCGCTGCCCAGCCGGAAGCCCAGCGGGCCGTTCTGGCCAAAGGTTTCGCCGTGCACCGGGTAGGTGGTCCAGGTGGTGATGTCCAGGTCCTTGCTCGACAGCGACGGGTTTACGTCGCGGTGGTTGGCCATGAAATTGGTGGTCACCCACTGGTTGCGGCTGTGCTGGCGTAGCGTGGCGGCCTGCTCGCGGATGTAGTCGGCGGCTTCGTCGGCAAACCAGCGCTGGTGCTCCAGCTGGGCGTGTGGGTTGGGCGTGGCCACCAGCTCTTCCTGGTTGGGGATGCGCACCTGCTCGAAGTTCTGGTAGAGCTGCGACCAGAACGTGTTGCCCCAGTCGCGGTTCAGGTTGGCAATGGTGCCGTACTTCTTCTTCAGCCACGCCTGGAAGCGCGTGCGGCTGAACTCGTCGTAGGAAAACTGCCGGCCGTAGTGGCTCAGCTCGTTGTCAATCTGCCAGCCCACCACGGCCGGGTTCTTGCCGAAGCGCTGGGCCAGCTGGGTGTTGATTTTGGCCACGTACTGCCGGTAGAGCGGCGAGCTCCAGTTGCCCTGCTCGCGGGTGCCGTGCATCATGCAGCGGCCCTGGGCGCTCACCATCAGAATTTCGGGGTGGTTTTCGGCCAGCCACACCGGCGGCGTAGCGCTGGGGGTACACAGCACCACTTTCAGGCCGGCCTTGCTGGCCAGGGCCACGGCGCGGTCCAGCCAGTCGAGGTTGTATTTGCCTTCTTCGGGCTCATAGAGGCCCCAGGCAAACTCGCCCATGTGCACGAACTCCAGCCCCAGCTTGCGCATGTTGGCGAAGTCGCGCGCCCACTGGCTTTCCGGCCACGCCTCGGGGTAGTAATACACCCCAATGGTCATCATGTCGGCATCGGGGAAATAGTCCGTACCCGTTTTCGCGGCCGTTGCTGCCGCGGCCTTGGTTTTTTTCTGAGCCATGGCATCGGGCGAGCTCAGCAAAAGCACTCCGGCCAGAAGGCTGCCAAGCAAGCGGTAAGCGTGACGCATAGGAAGGAGGTTGGCGGTAAGTAGAAGGGTAAGCAGGCTCAAAAGCTCTGCGATGCTCATCTGGCGTCCGCGCAGCCGAAGCATCCCTCTCGCAATGGTAAATCAATCGAATGATTCAGAGCAACTCTAAGGTCAGTATGCGTTGTAGCGCGGACTTTTAGTCCGCGAGTACCAAGCATTTCGACTCGCGGACTAAAAGTCCGCGCTACAACACGCCGATTTCAAATTGCCCTGGTTGGGCAGTAGAGATGCTTCGGCTCCGCTCAGCATGACGGGCAACGAAGCAGAATTGGGCGGCTAACCCAGAAAAACTAGCTGCTATAGTTAACGTCGTTGGCGGCTTCCTTGTAATGCACTTCCGACAAACCGCGCAGGCGGTCAGCGCTGAATTCGGGGGTGATGTCGCGCTGTGGGTCGCCCAGCATTTCGTAGCCCACCATGAACTTGCGCACGGTGGCCGAGCGCAGCAGCGGCGGGTAGAAATGCATGTGCAGGTGCCACTCGGGGTGCTCCTCGCCATCGGTGGGGCGCTGGTGCAAGCCGGCCGAATACGGGAAGGAGATGTTGAACAGGTTGTCGTAGCGAATGGTGAGGCGACGAATGATGTCGGCCAAGCTGGTGCGCTCGTCGTCGGTGAGCTGGGTAATGTCCTGCACCGGGCGGCGCGACACCACCAGCGTCTCGAAGGGCCACACGGCCCAATACGGCACCAGCACCACGAAATGCTCGTTTTCGAGCACCACCCGCTCCTGCTTTTCCAGTTCCAGCTTCAGGTAGTCGCTGAGCAGGGTGCGGCCGTGCTCCTGGAAGTAGGCCAGCTGCTGCACGCTTTCGCTTGCGGGCTCGCCGGGCACGGTGCGCTGGGCCCAAATCTGGCCGTGCGGGTGCGGGTTCGAGCAGCCCATGATGGGGCCCTTGTTCTCGAAAATCTGCACGTAGTTGATGTCCGGCCGCGCGCCGAGGGTCTGGAATTCATCCACCCACAAATCCACGACTTTCCGGATGGCAGGCGTAGTCATTTGGGGCAAGGTGAGGTCGTGGCGCGGCGAGAAGCAGATGACGCGGCAGATGCCCGATTCGGCCTCGGCCCGCAGCAACCCGCCTTCGTTCACGCTGCCCGTGGGCACGTCCACGGTCAGGGCGCCGAAGTCGTTGTTGAACACGTAGGTGCTTTCGTACTTCGGGTTCACCTCGCCGCCCACGCGGCTGTTGCCGGGGCAGAGGTAACAGGTGGGGTCGTAGGCGGGGCGGTTGTCCTGCTCGGCCTCTTCCTGCTGGCCCTGCCAGGGGCGCTTGGAGCGGTGCGGCGACACCAGGACCCATTCGCCAGCCAGGGCGTTGAAACGGCGGTGCGGGTGTTCGGTGGAATCGAAAGAAGCCATGAGTTTAGTTGTTGGTTGTTTGTTGTCAGTTGTTAGTCGTTGGCTTGCTAATTGTCGCTTAAGAATAGTCAGCCGTTTGCGACCAACAACTGACAACTAGCAACCAACAACTACACTGCCCCCACCCCGGCCACAATCGTGGTTTGGTAGGTTTCCAGCTTCAGGCCCAGCTTCTCCTGGTAGGCGGCGCTCACGCTGGCAATGAAACCATCCACGTGCTCGGGGGCCACCAGGTTGATGGTGCAGCCGCCGAAACCGCCGCCCATCATGCGGGCGCCAAACACGCCGGGCGCGGCTTTCGCGGCTTCTACTAGCACGTCGAGTTCGGCGCAGCTCACTTCGTAGTCGTCGCGCAGGCCGGCGTGGGAGGCGTACATGTCCTGGCCAAACGCGGCGAGGTCGCCATCTTCAAGGTGCTGGCAGGCCGTGACCACGCGGGCGTTTTCCTGCACCACGTAGGCGCAGCGCCGGTACACGGTGCCGCCCAGCTCGGAGCGGTGCGCTTCGAGCTGCTCCATGGTGGCATCGCGCAGGGTTTGCACCTGCGGGTAGTGCTGCTGCAGCACCGATACGCCGCGCTCGCACTCCTGGCGGCGGGTGTTGTATTCGGAGCTGGCCAAGCTGTGCTTCACGCCGGAGTTGCAGAGCACGATGCGGGCCGCAGCGGTGTCGAAGGGGAAATACTCGTATTCCAGCGAGCGGCAGTCGAGGCGCACCACGTGGCCGTCGCGGCCAAACAGGCTGGCGAACTGGTCCATGATGCCGCACATCACGCCGGCGTAGGTGTGCTCAGCCTTTTGGGCAATGCGCGCCAGCTCCATGGTGTCGAAGTTGGTTTTCAGCAGGAGGTTGAGGGCAAACGCTAGCCCGCACTCAATGGCGGCCGACGACGACATGCCCGCACCTTGTGGAATGGTGCCGCCAAACACGCAGTCGAACCCCGGCACGGCCACGCCGCGCTGCTGGAACTGCGCCGCCACGCCCAGGAGGTAGTTGGCCCAATGCGTTTCGCTGGGGGCAATTTCGGCCGCGTTGGCCAGCTCCAGGGTTTCGTTCAGGTCGTGGGCCACCAGCCGGATTTGGCCGCTCTCGTTCAGGCCCACGGCAAACGTGGCTTCTTTATCGACGGCCGCGGGCAGCACAAAGCCGCCGTTGTAGTCGGTGTGCTCGCCAATGAGGTTGACGCGGCCGGGGGCCCGCACTAGCAGGGGCTCGTAGCCGAAGCGCCGTTGAAAATCGGAATGAATGTCTTGGGAAAGAGGGGCTGACATGGGCGAATGGTGAGGGAAGAGAGAAAGGCCAGATGCAAATCTGCATTACGCAGCTTACGGCTGCAACGACGGCGTGTGGCAATCGAGGGCGAAAAGTAGCACGTAACGCTAGGTAATGCGCAAACGTTTGCAAGTAAAATCCCTTGCCTTACCTTTCGAGCCGGGTTGCTTTTACCCCCGCCACGCGTCGCAGCGAAGGGGTTGAGAACCCGCCTGACTTATCATTCCAGCTCAATTCAGCCGGGTGCGCGCCGTTGCACACGGCGCGGCTTGTCCAGTGGGCTCCCTTCGTTTCTCGCATGCGCTTTCGCTTCGCTTTCCTGCTTATAGCCACCTTATTTTCTCATTCGATTGTGCCGCTTCCGGCCGCGGCGCAGGCCGATGCCAAACTGCCGAGCGGCGACGTGTTCGTGGACAAGCAAGGCGTGCTGCGCTGGCAGAAGGGCAAGCAGGAAGTGGCTTTGTTTGGGGTGAACTACACCACGCCGTTTGCCTACTCCTACCGCGCCGTGCAAAAGATGGGCGTGCCGCACGAGCAGGCCATTGCCCAGGACGTGTACCACCTCTCGCGCATGGGCGTCGACGCCTTCCGGGTGCACGTGTGGGACGTGGAAATCACCGACACCACCGGCAACCTGCAGGACAATGAGCACCTGCGCCTGCTCGACTACCTGGTGAACCAGCTCAAGCAGCGCAGCATCAAAATCATCCTCACGCCCATTGCCTACTGGAACAACGGCTACCCCGAAAAGGACACCGGCACGGGCTTTTCCAGCATTTTCTCGAAAACCCAGGCCTACACCAACCCGCGCGCCATTGCCGCCCAGGAGCGTTACCTCACGCAGTTTCTCAACCACCGCAACGCCTACACCAAGCTCCTCAACCGCGAAGACCCCGACATCATTGCCTTCGAGGTGTGCAACGAGCCCCGCTACAACAAGCCCGAGCCGCCCATCACCAGCTTCGCTAACCGCATGGTGGCGGCCATCCGGGCCACGGGCTGCCGCAAGCCGGTGTTCTACAACGTGTCGGAAAACCCCGACGTGTACGAGGCCATTCTGAATGCGAAGGTTGACGGCCTCACCTACCAGTGGTACCCGCAGGGCCTGGTGGGCAACCACTCGCTGCGCGGCAACTTCCTGCCCTACGTCGACCAGTATCCCATCCCCTACCGCACCGACAAGCGCTTCACCAGCCGCGCCAAGATGGTGTACGAGTTCGAGTCGGCCGACATTATCCAGCCGGTGATGTACCCCTTTATGGCGCGCAGCTTCCGCGAAGCCGGCTTCCAGTGGGCCACTCAGTTTGCCTACGACCCCCTGCCCATTGCCCACGTCAACACCGAGTACCAAACCCACTACCTGAACCTGGCTTACACGCCGGCCAAAGCCATCAGCACGCTCATTGCGGGCAAGGTTTTTCGGACCGTGAAGCGCGGGCAGCAGTTTCCGCGCTACCCGCAGGATTCAGTGTTTGGGGCTTTCCGCGTGAGCTACCGCCAGCAGTTGAGTGAGATGAATACAGCGGATGAATTCTACTACACTGCCAACACCAGCACCACGCCCAAGCAGGCGGGCAAGCTGCGCCACGTAGCGGGCGTGGGCTCGTCGAAAGTGGTGACCTACGGGGGCACCGGCGCCTACTTCCTCGACCGCCTCGCCCCCGGCGTGTGGCGCCTGGAAGTGCTGCCCGACGCCGTGGCCATCCGCGACCCATTTGAGAAAGCCTCGCTCAGCAAGCCCGTGACGCAGATTTTGTGGAACGAGCAGCCGCTGCAAGTGTCGTTGCCGGATTTGGGCAGGACCTTTTCGTTGAAAGGACTGAACGAAGGCAACACCGCGCAGGCCACTGCCGCCGACGGCCGCGCCACCGTGCGGCCTGGCGTGTACCTGCTGGCCGCAGCCGGCAAGTCCACCACCGCTTTCACGGCCCAAACAACCTACAACCACATCAAGCTGGGCGAGTTTGTAGCGCCGGCCCCCAGCCAGCTGGGCCCGCAAGTGCGCCACACGCCCGCCGTGCAAACCACCGCAGGCCAGCCGCTACGTGTCAGCGCCACCCTCACCGGCGTCGCGCCCGGCGACAGCGTGTTTCTGGTGGCGCAGCACTACTACGGCCGCACCCGCACGCTGCCCATGAGCACTGCCCGCTACGCCACCGTGGAAGCCACTGTACCCGCCGACTTGCTGTACCCCGGCGAGCTGCGCTACTGGATTGTGCTGCGCAAAGGCACGCAGGCCACCACATTTCCGGGCGGCTTCGCGGGGCAGCCGCGCGACTGGGACTATGCCCACGCTGAGCACTACGCGGTGCCCATCGTGGCTGCTGGCACGCCGCTGCCGCTGTTCCAGGCCAGCCGCGACCAAGAGCAAATTGAGGCGCGTGGCGTATCTCAAAACTCGTGGTCGGACTACGTGACCACCGGGACCGGCGCGCTGGCGCTGCGGCTGGTGCAAGGCCCGCCCCGCGAGGGCCAGCCCGCCGCCACCGGCCCGGCCAGCAGCCTGCGCGCCTACTTCGGCGACCGCCTGGCCAGCCGTGCTTCGGACTTGGCCGGTTTCACCGAAGTAGTGGTGCGGGCCCGCGCCGCCCAACCCGGTGCGGCCCTCAAAGTGACGCTTGCCACCAAGGACGCGGTTGCCTACGCTGCCCCGCTTGCCCTAACTGCCGAAATGCAAGACGTGCGCATCCCGCTGAGCGCCTTCCAGCCCGAAGCCCTGCTGCTGGTGCCCCGCCCCTACCCTGGTTTTCTGCCCTTGCTATTCAAGCCCGCCACTACCCCCAGCCTCAAGCTCGCCGACGCCGAAGTGCTGCAAGTGGTGTGGGACGCTGCCACTCCCACCAACGGCCCGCTCAGCGTAGACATCGAGTCGGTGTTGCTGCGCTAGCCGCTTGCTGATACTTGTTTCTCAAACCCCGCATCTTCCTAATTCTAAACGTCATGCTGAGCGCAGTCGAAGCATCTCTACTGCTCCACTAATCAGATTTAGTATCGCAGTAGAGATGCTTCGACTGCGCTCAGCATGACAGTGCCATCCCCGCATACACGACAACACCCTTCTCACCCACACGCTTTGCCCTACTCCTTGCGCCTAGTCACTATCCTACCCAGAATGTCCAAAGCCCTCCTTTTCACCGGCCTCCTGCTCACAGCCCTTCAGGCCACGGCCCAAAAGGCACCAGCTGACGTTGTCAACTTCAACCAAAACTGGCAGTTTGTGAAGGACGTGGACACCACTGTCACGGCCAGCCTATTCACCAAGGCCACCGGGACGTGGGCTGCGGTTTCGCTGCCGCACACGCCGCGGCTTGAACCCGTGGTGACGGACCAGCAGCAGTGGCAGGGCATCAGCTTCTACCGCAAGTTTTTCCGGGTGCCGTCGTCGGGGCCGGGGCCGCGCGTTGCGGTGGAATTTGGTGCCGCCATGCACACCGCCGACGTGTACCTGAACGGCCAGAAGCTGCAGCGTCATGTGGGCGGCTACCTGCCCTTCACGGTGGACATTTCCAAACAAGTGAAGTACGGGCAGGAAAACTGCCTGCTGGTGCGCCTCGACAACCGCGACAACCCCGCGGTGCCGCCCGGCAAGCCGCTCAAGGGCCTCGACTTCAACTTCTACGGCGGCCTCTACCGCCCGGCCCAAGTCATCCTCACCGACCAGCTGCACATTTCCGATGCTGTGCAGGCCGGCCGCGTTGCTGGGGGCGGCGTGCTGCTGCACTACGAAAACATCAACCCGCAGTCGGCCACGCTGCACGTGCAAACCGAGCTGCAAAACGACGCCACCCAGGCCCAGTTTGCGCAGGTGCGCACCATTCTGCTCAACGAGAAAGGCCAGGAAGTGGGCCGCGCCACCAGCGAAGCCAGCAACATTGCGCCCGGCGTGTATAGCCGCGTCAAGCAGCAGCTTACCATCAGCCAGCCGCAGCTGTGGTCGCCGGACCAGCCCTATCTGTATCGCGTGGCGGTGGAGGTGCTGCGCGGCGGCAAAGTGGTCGACCGTCAGGAAATCACCACCGGCGTGCGCAGCATTAAGTTCGCGGCCAAAACCTTCCTGCTCAACGGCCAGCCACTGCGGCTGCGCGGCACCAACCGCCACCAGGAGTACCCCTACCTCGGCTACGCCATTTCGGACAACGCCCAGTACCGCGACGCCTGGAAAATAAAGGAAGCGGGCTTCAACTTCGTGCGCTGCTCGCACTACCCGCCCTCGCCCGCGTTCCTGCAGGCCTGCGACGAGCTGGGGCTGCTGGTGATGGACTCGGCGCCGGGCTGGCAGTTTTTTGGCAACGAGGAGTTCGCCAAAAACAGCATGCAGGACATCCGCGATATGGTGCGGCGCGACCGCAACCACCCCAGCATTGTGCTGTGGGAAGCAGCCCTGAACGAGACCGACATGCCCAAGCCCTTCATGGACGCCGCCCACAAGGCCGTGCACGAGGAGCTGCCCTTCGCCGACAACGTGTACACCTGCGGCTGGCTCGACTACGCCTATGACGTGTTCATTCCGGCCCGCCAGCACCTGAAGGCGCCCGACTATTTCAACAAATACGCCAAGGACAAGCCGCTGTTTCTGTGCGAGTACGGCGACTGGGAATACTACGCCCACAACGCCGGCTTCAACCAAACGGCCTTCTCCGGCTTGAAGGAATCGGAGCGCACCTCGCGCCAGTTGCGCGGGCAGGGCGAGCGGGCGCTGCTGCAGCAGGCCCTCAACTTTCAGGAAGCCCACAACGACAACTTCCGCGGGCCGGCCGTGGGCGACGCCAACTGGCTGATGTTTGACTACAAGCGCGGCTACGCGCCCGACATTGAGTCGTCGGGCATTGCCGACATTTTTCGGCTGCCGAAGTTCGCCACCTACTTCTACCAAAGCCAGAACGGCCCCGTGCCCGACCGCAACGGCTTCGGCAAACCCATGGTGTACATCGCCAACTACTGGCAACCCTCGTCCAGTAAGCAAGTGGTGGTGTACAGCAACTGCGACGAAGTGGAACTACAGCTCAACGGCAAAGCCATGGCCCGCCAGAAACCCGACAAAAATGCCTTCTCCGACCGCGTGGCGCACGCGCCGTTCACGTTCACGGTGCCCGCTTTTGCACCGGGCTCTCTCAAGGCCGTGGCCTACCGCGCCGGCAAGCCCGCCGCCACCACCCAGCGGCGCACGCCCGGCGCGGCCCACCACCTGCAGCTGACCTACGACCGCAGCGGCCGCGACGCTAGCGCCCACGACGTGCTGTTTGTGTACGCCGCCGTGGTAGACGCCAACGGCACGGTGCTGCCCGACGCCACCGCGGCCATTCGCTTCGCAGCCACGGGCGGCGAAGTGGTGGGCGACACGTCCGTGAAAGCCGAGGCTGGCATTGCCACGGCTTTGCTCAAAACCGGCGCCGAAAAGGGCTCGGTGCAAGTCACGGCCACGGCTGCTAGTATGTCCGCAGCGACGCTGAAAATACCTGTTCGCTAATAAGTGCGGTTGCGCGTCCGATACCGGAATGTTATGTGCGCAAGTGGAATCGATTGCGCTTTAAATCCGTAATCCTTTAATATTGTTAATAACGGCCTGATGCGGTGGTAGCGCCTAACACGCTTTGCTCAATCCTATGAAGAAACCCTTCCTCTTGCTGCTGGCCCTGAGCTGGCTGGCCAGTTTGGCCCATCCGGCCGCTGCCCAAACCCCCGCGCCGTTTGCCAAGGGCGCCGACATCAGCTGGGTCACGCAGATGGAACAGGCCAATTACCTGTTCTACGACCAGACCGGGGTGCAGAAAGAGTTGTTTCAATTGCTGCGCGGCTACGACATGAACACCATCCGGCTGCGGGTGTGGGTGAACCCGGCCGGCGGCTGGAACGGCAAGAACGACGTGGTCGCCAAGGCCATCCGGGCCCGCAACCTGGGCTACCGGCTCATGATTGACTTCCACTACAGCGACGAGTTTGCCGACCCCGGCCGCCAAAACAAGCCCGTCGCCTGGCAGAGCTTCACCCTGGCGCAGCTAAAAACGGCCGTGTACAACCACACCTTCGAAGTACTGGATTCGCTGAAGGACAACAACATCGTTCCCGAGTGGGTGCAGGTAGGCAACGAAACCAACGACGGCATGCTCTGGCCCGAAGGCCGCATCACGGCCAGTGGCTTCGGCAATTTCGCCCAGCTTGTGGACCAAGGCTACGCCGCCGTGAAAGCCGTGAACCCCACCAGCAAGGTCATCGTGCACATATCGAATGGCTTTAACAATAATCTGTTTCGCTACATTTTTGATGGCCTCAGCGCCAACGGGGCCCGCTACGACGTCATTGGCCTGTCGCTTTACCCCACCACGACCAACTGGCCCACCCTCACGGCTCAGTGCCAGGCCAACATGAACGACCTGGTGGCCCGCTACCCCGGCAAGGAAGTGATGGTGGTGGAAACCGGCATGCCCGCCAACACCCCCATCCCCGCCGAACAGATGCTGCTCGACCTCATGGCCAAAACCCGGGCCGTGCCCGGCGGCAAGGGCCTCGGGGTGCTGTGGTGGGAACCCCAGGCCTACAACTGGATGGGCTACGGCCTGGGCATGTGGAGCAGCAACGGCCGCCCCACCACCGCCATCAACGCGTTTTTGGACAATCCGCCCGCCCGCGGCTTGGTCTACAACCCCGGCTTCGAGTACACCGGCCCCACCCAGACCCCGCTGGGCTGGTCCACGGCCGGCGACGCCGATGCCGACCTGACCCAGAACTACGGGGTGAGCACCCTATACCAGCTGGGCCACCAGCGGGCCTCGGCCTACCAGGTGCGCACCTACCAGCTGCTCGCCAACGTGCCCAACGGCACCTATACCCTGCGCGCCATGGCCCAAAGCACCGGCGGCCAAACCACCTGCCAGCTCTACGCCGCCGGCTTTGGGGGCCCGGAGCTGACCGCCAATGTGCCCGCTAGTGCCGGCAACTGGGTACCGGTGCAAGTGCCCGGCATCACGGTCACGAACGGGCAATGCGAAATCGGCCTGCGCTCCACTTCCCCGGCCAGCGCCTCGGCCAGCCTGGACGACGTGGAGTTTGTGTCGTCCACGGCCACGGCCACCCGGCCAAGCACACCCGGCTTTGCGGCTACGGTATACCCCAATCCGACGGCTGGGCCTCGTTCCGTTGCCTTCACGCTCGACCGCGACGAAACCGTGGAGCTCTCCCTGGTCAGCCTTACCGGGCAACTGGTCCGGCAGTTGAGCCCGCCCAGGCGCTTGGGCCGCGGTGCGCAAACGCTGCCGTTTACCACGGCCGGGTTGGCTGCGGGCACCTACTTCCTGCGCATCACCCACGGGCACCAAACGGAGGTGCGCCCGTTGATACAACTGTAGGAATATTGACTTTTTGTAGTTTTATTTCTACAGGAAAAATTCGCGCTGCTCTCATTTTCTCACCATAACCACCAAATTCCCATGAAACCGTTCTTTACTCTTGCAACAGTCGCCTCTTTAGCGGCGGCCTCGCTCTCGGCCAATGCCCAATTCACCGTCGACGGCAAAGCCGATGCTGCCGAAATAGGCACGGGCCTTGGTAAATACCAGCTAGCCGGCAGCTACACCGGCACCCGCCTCGACGGTGACCGCGGCCTGCGGTCCGTGTACGTGGGGTACACGGCTACCACACTCAACATTATGGTGGTAGGGTCGGCTCAAGCGGCCAATTCCGGTGATTACCGTGCCCTCGTTTTGTATCTGAATACACCCGCTCGGGCTGGCGCTCCAGCCGGGGTACAGTTGGGTGGTAACGACGGCCAGTCACCGCTCAAACACCGCCCTACTCTGGACCTGCAAACCGACTACGGATTACGGGCTTCGGTCGGTCCAGGTGCCACTGACGTTTATTTCAGTAACGCCTCCTACGTGACCGGAACCGGTGCTCCCACTGCGGGCACCGACAATTACGTGGGCTCGGGCAATAAAAATGGCACCGCCGTTACGTCGACGACGGCCATTTTAACGGGCAGCCGATTTGCTTATTTAAACACCGCCACCCTGACGGATAATACCAACAATGCTGGTTTCGAAATTGAAATTCCGTTGGCGGTGCTCGGTGGCACTACGCCGCTCACAGCGGGCAGTCGACTTGACTTATTTGCGGCATACACCAACGGCGACGGGGTATTCTTCACCGACGTAATTCCGCAGATTGCTGGCCAAACCACGGCCCTGGGCGCCGACCCGAACTTCACCACCATCGCCGGCAATCAGTCGGTGGGCTTCGTGCTGGGCACGGGCGTGCTGGCCAGCCGCAACGCCGTGGCCAATGGCCTCGACTTCCAGGTGTACCCCAACCCCGCTTCGGCCACAGCCAAAGTGGCGTACACCGTGCCCACGGGCCGGCAGGCGGTTTCGGTGGACGTGTACAATGCCCTGGGCCAGCGCGTGCGCTCCCTGGCCAAGGCCGAGCAGGCCGGTACCCAGGAAATTGCGCTGGGCAGCTTGCCCGCCGGCGCCTACCTCGTGAAGCTGCGGGTGGGCGACCAGCTCACCAGCCGCAAGGTGGTGGTGCAATAATTAAGTAATGGGCCAAAAGCAACCGTTCGCTTTGCCGGGCCCGGTTCCCTGGCTTACTTCTGCACGATTCTTTAACCTCCGCACAAAAAAGGGCGGCCCCGTAGCGGGGCCGCCCTTTTGCGTTTTGTCGGCGGCGCTTACTGGGCCACTGGCTCAATGGAGAAGCCGGCTTCCTGCACGGCTTTCACTAACTGCGGCACGTTGGCCGAAGTGGCTTCAACAGTCAGAATCTTGTCGGGGTTGGCGGTGTCGACCTGCCAGTTGTTGGCGCCGACTTCCTGGTTGAGCACGGGCGTGATGGACCGAATGCAGTTGGCGCAGTTGATGGTGGTTTTGAAACGAAGCGTGGACATGGCAAACAAGGGTTTAGACGAGTGAAGCCCGGGCGGCGCACCAACGGCACACCCTCTGGGACAACTCAAAATTACCGGCGCGGGCGCAGGCGCCTCGCACAGGATTGCGACCTAAACCTGCCAAATTCTGGCCTTGGTTCCCGCCTGGGGTCGGGCTAGGCTTTCTTTTCCAGCTCCATGCCGCACACGGGGCACTTGCCGGGCTTGGTGCTTTCGCTGCCGGCGCAGCCCATGGGGCACACGTACTGCGCTTCGGGGGCGGGCTTTTCGGCCGACGTGGCCGTGGGCGTGGCCGCAGGTTTGTCGGCGGCGGTGGCGGACTTGTCATTGCCGCAGCTGCTGAGCAGCGAGGCAGTCAAACACAAAAGGGGAACGAGGGCGAGGCGAAGGCGCTGGAACATAGGGAGGCAAGCGGGGCTGAGCAGGCGCCATCAGGTTGCGTGGCGGCCGGAGTTTTATTCACCCGCAAAGGTACCCATTGCGGCCTCCCCGGCGGTAAGTGCCAGGCCCGGTACTTACCGCCTCCTGCCACGGCTGGCTACGGCTGGGGCCGCGAAAAGCGCGGGTCCTTGGTGAAGTCCGTGTCGGTGAGGGTGTGCAGGAAAGCCACAATCTGGGCCTTCTCCGTGGCGGTGAGCTCCAGCTTGGTGCTTTGCTGGCGCGGGTCGTTGGTGGTGTTGAGCAGCAGCGGGTCGATGGTGGGGCTGTTGAGGGCCACGTGCTCGTTGTAGTGGTCCACCACCTGCTCCAGGGTCTGGAAGCGGCCGTCGTGCATGTAGGGCGCCGTGAGGGCGATGTTGCGCAGCGAGGGCACCCGGAACTTGCCGTTGTCGGTGGGCTGGTTGGTTATCGCGCCCAGGCCGCGGTCGGCGGGCGCCACGTCGAGGCCGTTGTTGCTGAAGGTGTGGTTGGTTTGCAGGTCGCCGCTGTGGCAGTCGCCGCAGTTGCCGCCCCGGTTGCGGCCGTCGGGGTGGGTGATGAACAAGCGCAGGCCCTGCAGCTCGTCGGGACTGAGTGCAGTTCTATCGCCCCGCTGAAACTTGTCGAAGCGCGAGTTGCCCGAAATCAGGGTGCGCTCGAACTGGGCCAGGGCCTTCAGGGTGTTGGCTTCGGTGAGGGCATTTTCGCCGAAGGCCTTGCGGTAGAGCGGCGGGTAGGCGGGCATTTGCCGCAGGCGGGCCACGCCGGCGGCCAGCGACTGGTGCATTTCCACGGGGTTTTCGATGGGGATGCGGGCCTGGGTTTCGAGGCTGGCCGCGGCGCCGTCCCAATTCAGCTTGGGCTCCCACAGCAGGTTGGCCAGCGACATGGCGCTGCGCGGCGACAGCGCCTGGTTCACGCCCCGGGCGCGGGGCAGGCCGTCGGTGAAGGCCAGCTCCTGCCGGTGGCAGGAGCCGCACGACACCGTGTTGTCCACCGACAGGGCCTGCTCGTAGAACAGCTGCCGGCCCAGGGCCACGCCTTCCACCGTGAGGGGGTTGTCGGCGGGCTGCGCCTCGGGCTGCGGGAAATTGCTGGGCAGCGTCAGGTTGTAGGGCGTGGGCGCGGCTGCCACGGGCTCGTCGGGCTTCACGGGGTCGGTGCCGTCCTCGCCGCAGCCGCTCAACAACGCACCGGCCAGCAGCGCCAACAGGGGGAAAGGTTTGGTCATCGTAGGAGCGGGCAAGAAGCGGAGAAGTGACAACAGCCGGAGCAACGCGCAGTAGCCAAAGATATTACTCGTCGGGGCAGCACACAACCCCCGGAACAGCAGGACATTGTTTTCGCCCCCGGCGTTCCGTGCCGCGGTTGCGCAGAAGCGGTTCGGGGCAGTGCCGCTCCATTCGTTTGATGGGCCGAAACTTCCTGGGCGGCCACCAGCGAGTACCCCGGAGTTTCACTTCGGCCCGCGGGAACGACAGCCCCGAGCGGTTTTGTGACGTTCTGTCGGGCCGAAGTGAAACTTCGGGGTACTCGTTCTTGCGCACGCAAGCCGGACGCGGGCAGCGTCCGCTGTGGTTTCTCCCGCGCTGCTACACGCTCACCTCGAAGCTGACGATGGTGCCCCGGCCCACCTGCGACTGCACCGACAGCTCGCCGCCCAGCAGGGCCACCCGGTTGCGCACGCCGGCCAGCCCGATGCCCGCGAGCGGTTGAGCGGCCAGCGCGGCCGGCTCGAAGCCGCGCCCGTTGTCTTCCACGCTCACGTCGAGGCGGCCGTCTTCGTGCACCACGTGCACCACCACTTCGGTGGCCTGCGCGTGCTTCATCACGTTGTTGAGCAGCTCCTGCACCACGCGGTACACCGCAATTTCCACGCGCGGGGGCAGGCGTTCTTCCAGGCCGGCCGCGTGCAGGCGCACCGGCAGGCGCACCCGCGCCACCCGCTTGATGAGCTCTTCGAGGGCCGTGCGCAGGCCAAAGTCTTCCAGAATGCCGGGCGTGAGCTCGAAGGAGATGGTGCGCGCCGTGCGGATGGCCTCGTCCAGCAGCTTGAGCGACTCGCGCGGGGCCGGGCGGGTGCCGTCCAGGCTGAGCTTGGTGGCGTAGAGCAGCTGGCCCAGGCCGTTGTGCAGGGCCTCGGCAATGCGCTTGCGCTCGCTTTCCTGGGTGGTGAGGATGGCGGCCAGCACTTCCTGCTGGCGGCGCAGGCGCAGGCGGGTGGCTTCCTCGGCCAGCCGGTCGCGCTCGGTCACGTCGCGGATGATGGCCAGCACGCCGGTGGGCGGGGCTTCGCCGTCTTTCAGGGGCACCAAGTAGGCGTCGTAGTGGCCGGGGCGCACGTTGAACGGCTGGCGCAGGCAGGTCACGGGCTCGCCGGCCTGGGCCTGGCGCACGGCATCGCGCGACTTCTCGTCGAGGAAGTGCAGCACCTCAAACGCCGGCCGCCCCATGACCTCGGCGGCCGACAGGCCGAAGTAGCGGGCGGCTTCCGCGTTCCACGTCACGATGCGGCTGTCCGCGTCGAGGGCAATGATGCCGTCCACGGTGTTGTTGAGCAGGCTCTCGGTGAAATCTTTCTCGCGGCGCAGGGCGTTTTCGGCCTCGCGGCGGGGCGTCACGTCGCGCATGATGCCGATGAGGCGCTGGGGCCGGCGGTGCTCGTCGCGCACCAGCCGGCCCACGGCGGCCACGTAGCGCACCTGGCCGTCGGCGCGCGTGATGCGGTGCTCTACGTCAAGGGCTGCTTCGCCGGCGGCGGCCAGGCGCAGGTCCTCGGTCATGGCGGGCCGGTCGTCGGGGTGCAGGGCTTGCTTCAGCACCTCGAACGGCACCGGCTCGGGGTCGTATTCCCGCCCGAAAATGGCCTGGGCGCTGGCGTCCCAGTACAGCAGATTTTCGGCCATGTCCCACATCCACACGCCGCTTGCCGACGCGGCCAGGGCCAGCTGCAGACGCTCCTGGCTGAGGCGCAGCTCGGCTTCGGCGGCGCGGGCGGCCGTCACGTCGCGCCACAGGATGTGCACCAGCGGCAGGCAGCCGTCCACCTCAATGGGCGTGAGCACGGCTTCCACCCACATGGGCTCGCCCGTGGCCTTGTGCATCAGGGCGTCGCAGCGCTTCGAGCCGGTGCGCAGGGCTTCGGTCGTGCTTTCGCGAAACAGGTCCACGGTGCGGCGGCCGTCGGGCTGGTGCTCGGGGGAGTGGGCCCACGCCGCCTGGCCCACCAGCTGGCGCTTGTCGGTGGCGCCCAGCAGGCGCAGGGCCGCCTGGTTGCAGTCCACGTACTGGTGGCCTTGCAGCAGCACCACGGCGTCGTTGCTGTCGTCGAACAGCCGGCGGAAGCGGGCCTCGCTGGCGGCCAGCGCCTCGGTGGCCTGGTGGCGGCTGGTCACGTCCAGCACGGCCAGCCGGCACACCGGCCGGCCGGGTCCGTCCACGCGCAGGCCCTCCAGCAGGCCGTGAAACGGCGCCTGGTCTTCGCGCTGCAGCAGCAGCTCCAGGCTCTGGGTGGTGTCCGTGGCCAGCACCCGGGCCAGGAACTGCCCGAAGTCCAGGCGCGCTGCCGGCGCCACAAACAAGGCGAAGCGGCGGCCCACCAGCCGCCGCCGCGTGGTGCCCAGCTGCTGGCCGGCCCGCAGGTTGAGCTGCGTGATGACGCCCGTTTCGGAGAGGGTGAAATAGCCCACCGGGGCAAAATCGTAGAGGTCCACGTACTCGGCGCGGGCGGCCTGGGCCTCGGTCTGGGCCAGCAGCAGCTCTTCGTACTGCATTTCCAGCTCAATCTGGTGCACTTGCAGCTCCTGCACCAGGCGTTTGGTTTCTTCGAACGAGTGGGGCTCGGCTACCTGCGTCACCAGCTGGCGCCGCTTTTCGGCGCGGGTGCGCAGCTCCAGCAGGGCCTCGTGCGCGATGGTGGCGGCGGTCGGGTCGGGCGGCGTGTGGTCGGGGTGCATGGCGCGGGCGCGGGTGAGGACAGGGAAGATACGCAACACAAGCCACGGGCGGCCTAAAATTCCTACCTTCCGCCCGCCGAGTGGCGCCGCATACCCAACCGTATTTCTTTTTTCTATCCCTCATGCCCAATCAGTTCCATTCCGACATTCCGGCCCCGGTTTTAGCCGACGTGCAAACCCACCTCGACGCCATCAAGGCGGCCCTATCGCCCTACCTGGTGTCGCTCACCCCGGAAGAGCGCAAAACCATGCTGCGCATGGCCGACAAAACGGTGGCCTTCGTGACCAAAACCACCGAGTACGCCACCACCAACGCCGCCTTCGTGCCCGGCTTCGTGGACCTGGCCGAGCTCAAACAAGACTCGGCGGCCGTGGCCGCCCTCACGCCCTTGCGCCAGCAGTTCGAGCAGCTGGCCCTCGACACCGACTCCACGGTGATGACGGCCGGCGGCGAGGCCTACGGCAACTCGCTCACCATCTACAACAACATCAAGTTCCTGGCAAAAAACAAGCAGCCCGGCGCCCAGGCCGCCTACGACGACCTCAGCCAGCGCTTCGTCGGCAACGCCGGTGCCGGCCGCAAGCCGGCGCCAACGCCGGCTTCGGCGTAGGGCCTGCCCAAAAATACCCGCTTTTAACCCAGCTCGTCGCGCAGCGCGTAGCTAACCCAGCCCGTTGTGCAGGGCGTAGCTAAACCAGCCCGTCATGCAGCGCGCAGCGAAGCATCTCGCGTGGGGTAGTAATCCAATTGGTGTCATCCTCATCTGGCGTCCGCGCAGCGAAGGGCTTTATCAGGTTAGAACAGTTCGTTTCATCGTGATAAGGTCCTTCGCTGCGCGGACGCCAGATGAGGATGACAGACGGAGCGGGCGAGTCGCTTCGGCTGCGCGGACGCCAAATGAGCAGGGCCGCTCAGGTATTGGCTGAATAGATTCGAAATAGCCGCTCCGCCCCCGATTTCGCCTCAATTCAGCCCGATTTCCTCGGTTCGACCCGCGAAATCGGGCTTTTTTGGGCCGAAATCGGGCCGGCGAGGCTCGATTTCTGAGGTTGGAGCCCCGAAATCTGGCCATGGTGGACCGATTTCGGGGCTCGAAGGGAGGATATCGGGCCGCGGTGGACCGAAATCGGGGGTCGGACCCCCCAT
>NZ_DASVSI010000045.1:0-9008 GCF_036388155.1 Hymenobacter sp.
GCTATCTGGGGCGTGGTATCCCGCAACCAGGACATAGCCGAGCGGCGCCACCGCGAAACCCTGGAGGTGCTGGCCCGGCGGCAGTAATGCCCAAGAGCAGGCTACCAAGCCAGGGAATACCCAGGGAAGCCAAACAGCACGTCATGCTGAGCTTGTCGAAGCATCTCGCGTGGGGGAGTAATTCCAATCGTTGAACGATGATAGTTACTGCTGCACGCGAGATGCTTCGACTCCGCTCAGCATGACGTTCTTTTTGGCCTTCTATACTTTTATCATGAAAAACATATTCGTGCTCGGAGCCCTGGTGCTCGCCCTCGGGCTGATTGGCTATTTATATCAGCAGCTCTCGGCCACGCAAAAGGCACTGCAAGCATCGGAGCAACGCTTCTCGGATTGCGAGAAAGTTACCTTTCAATTGCAGAATCAGCTAGCCTCGCTTCAGAAAAAACAGGCAGCCAGCGCCGCGCAGTAAAGGCCAGTGCAACGCTATTTCTTTAGCCGCTCGTCGAAATGAAACGGCTGGGCCTCCAGCAGCCGCACCCGAATAAATTCGGGATGCGCAGGGTTCAATAGCAGGTTGTGCTCCTGCGGCACCACCACGGAAGGCACACGCAGGGCCAAGCTGCGGCCCGACCGCAACCACTCGTGCCCGATGGTGGCCGTGGGCTGCGGCATGGAGAGGCGCTGCCAGTCGGTGGGCAAGTCGGCCGGCGTGAGGGCTTCGCGGCTGGCGTCGTCGGGCACTTCCAGGGTCAGCAGGTACATGTCGTCGGGCAGGTCCTCGACGGGCAGGTGCACCAGGGTTTCGAGCAGGGCCATGGCGCGTTGCTCGGCAGTGTAGAGCAGGGCCAAGCCGGGCAGGTTCCAGCGCCCCCCGTACAGGTAGGCGCCGTAGCCGCTCAGGTCGTGGCGCCGGGCGTAGCGGGCAAGCCGAAAAACCTCCATTCCCTACCCAAAAACGCCGTGCTCGATGCGCCCCAGAATGTCGCGCAGCATCCGAATTCCCACGGTGGTGTTGATGAGCTCCACCGGCTTGCGGCCGCCTAGCGCCGGAATGGACGACTCCATCCAGTGGCGGAACTTGTCTTCGCCAAACAGGTCGAATCCTTCGGCGTAGAGCGTGGCCAGTTGCACGAGGCGGTCGGTGGCGTCGGCTTTGAGGCGCTGGGCCGGCGTGTAGCGCTGCAGGGTGCGCACCGACAAATCGACGGCGGCGGCCAGTACCGGCAGCGGTAAGTGGGAGCGCCGGGCCAAGTGGTCGAGGGCCTGCCGCCGCATCCCCCGCTGAATCACATCCACCAACTGCAAGTCGCTGGCAATCGGCTCGCCCACTACCGAAGGCCCGCCCAACACATCAACAAAAGCATAAGGAGTCATGATACTACGGCTAAAACGGGGTATTAACAGGCCGTTTCTCACGGCACTTGTCGTAAATATAACGACAGTTGTCGCACAATTGATTTCACCGTCTGCCAAGGCTATACAAAAAAGCCGCTCCCTGAATCAGGAAGCGGCTTTTTTGTGCTTGAAATAGTTTACAAGCTTTTCAACGCTTGTTCCAACGCGGCAATTTTGGCCTCGGCGTCGGCCAGCTTCTGGCGCTCGCGCTCCAGCACGTCGGGTTTGGCATTGGCGGCGAACCTCTCGTTGCCCAGTTTCTTCTGCACCGACTCGCGGAATCCTTGGGCATACTCTAGCTCTTTTTCCAGGCGCGTGCGCTCGGCTGCCAAGTCGATGTGGCCTTCCAGGGGAATGAAAAATTCGCTGCTGCCCTGCACGAAGCTCACCGACGCGGCCGGGCCAGCATTGGCAAATGTTAGCTCGGAAATGCTGCCCAGCTTGCGAATAATGCCTTCGTACTCGCTCAGCAGCGCGGACTCGTCGGTTTTGGCAACGAGGGCCAGCGGCTTGTTGGGGCCGAGGTTCTTCTGGTTGCGCACGGTACGGATGCCGGCCACAATGGCCAGCGCCTTATCCATGTTGGCCAGTAATTCGGCGCTGTTGTCCTGGGCTGTGGCGCGGGGCCACGGCGCTACGCACACGTAGTCGCGTTCGGCCCGCTCGGCCAGCTCGTGCCACAGTTCCTCCGTGATGAAGGGCATGAACGGGTGCAACAGCTTGAGCAGCGTTTCGAGGTAAGCGGTGGTGTGGCGCAGGGTTTCGGCGTCGATGGGATGCTGATAGGCGGGCTTCACCATTTCCAGGTATTGGGCGCAGAAATCGTCCCACACCAGCTTGTACACCGTCATCAGCGCGTCGCTCATGCGGAACTTCTCGAAATGGTCATCCAGCTCCACTATTGCGGCCTGAAGCTTCGCGTTGAACCACGTCACGGCCTTTTCATTGGCAAAAGGCAGGGCGGCATCCATTTCCCAGCCTTTCACGAGGCGGAAGGCGTTCCAGAGTTTGTTGGAGAAGTTGCGGCCTTGCTCCACCAGCTTGATGTCGAACAGCAAGTCGTTGCCAGCCGGGGCCGAAAACAGCATACCGGTGCGCACGCCATCGGCGCCGTACTGGGCGATGAGCTCCAACGGGTCGGGCGAGTTGCCGAGCTGCTTGCTCATCTTGCGACCCTGAGCGTCGCGCACGATGCCGGTCAGGTACACGTTTTTGAACGGCACCTCCTTGCGGTACTCCAGGCCGGCCATAATCATGCGGGCCACCCAGAAAAACAGGATGTCTGGCCCGGTCACCAAGTCGTTGGTGGGGTAGAAATAGTTGACGTCGGCGTTGTCGGGGTCTTTAAACCCGTCGAACACCGAAATGGGCCACAGCCACGACGAAAACCAGGTATCGAGCACGTCCTCGTCCTGGCGCAAGTCGCTCAGCTGCAGGTTGGCGTTGCCGCTTTGGGCGCGGGCCTGCACCAGCGCGGCTTCGGCGGTGAGGGCTACTACAAAGGTGCCGTCGGGCAGGTAGTAGGCCGGAATTTGCTGGCCCCACCAGAGCTGGCGCGAGATGCACCAGTCGCGCACGTTCTCCATCCAGGCCCGGTACATGTTCTTGAACTTGGGCGGGTGCAGCTTGATGGTGTCGTTTTCTACCACTTCCAGCGCCGGCTTGGCCAAGTGCTCCATTTTCAGGAACCACTGCAGGCTGAGCTTGGGCTCAATCACGGCCTTGGTGCGCTCCGACGTCTGCACGATGCTGGCGTACTCCTCGATTTTCTGGAGCAAGCCGGCCTCCTGCAAATCCTTGGCAATTTGCTTGCGCGCGGCAAACCGGTCCTGGCCCACATATAGCACCGCTTTTTCATTGAGCGTGCCGTTGTCGGCCAGAATATCGATAACGGGCAGGTTGTGCTTCACGCCCAGCTCGTAGTCGTTGAGGTCGTGGGCGGGCGTCACTTTGAGCGCGCCCGTGCCGAAATCCGTCGACACGTACTCATCAAAAATCACCGGAATTTCTCGGCCCAGCAGCGGAATGCGCACCTTGGCGCCGGCCAAGTGGGCGTAGCGCGGGTCGGTGGGGTTCACGGCAACGGCCACGTCGGCCATGATGGTTTCGGGGCGCGAGGTGGCCACGGTGATGTAGTTGTCAGTTGTTTGTTGTTCGTTGTCAGAGTCCTGACCGGAACTAACAACTGACAACGGAGAACTGACAACTTCATACCGCAGGTAGTACATTTTGGCCTGCACGTCCTTGGCAATCACCTCTTCGTCGGAGATGGCGGTGCGGCCCTCGGGGTCCCAGTTCACCATGCGCACGCCGCGGTAAATGAGCCCTTTGTTATATAAGTCCACAAAAACCCGGAGTACGGCCTCCGTCAACTCGGGCTCCATGGTGAAGCGCGTGCGGTCCCAGTCGCAGGAGGCGCCCAGCTGCTTGAGCTGCTCCAGGATGATGCCGCCATATTTTTCCTTCCATTCAAAAGCATGGGCCAGGAACTGCTCGCGGGTCAGGTCGGTCTTGGCAATGCCTTGCTCCTTTAGTAGGGCCACTACTTTGGCTTCGGTGGCAATGCTGGCGTGGTCGGTGCCGGGCACCCAGCAGGCTTCCTTGCCTTGCATGCGCGCGCGCCGCACCAGCACATCCTGAATGGTATTGTTCAGCATGTGGCCCATGTGCAACACCCCCGTCACGTTGGGTGGCGGAATGACGACGGTGTAGGGGACCTTCTTGGGGTTGGCGGTGGCCTTGAAAAAGCCCTGCTCTTGCCAGCGTTGGTACCATTTGGCTTCAACGTGGGTAGGCGAATAGGTGGTGGCGAGGGACATGAAAAAGAAGCTAGAAACAGAAGCCACAAAAATAGGCATTAGAAACGCGGGCTAAAGGCGGCAGACCCGCTCCCCAACCACACTGCCCCATTATGAGCAAAAAATAATCTTCATGGAAACTTCACGCGCAAACGCCCTACACCCAACCGAAAAAATAAAGCAGCGAAGCAACCTCTTGTCCAACAGTACATTGATTTAGTCTTTGATAATCAACCGCATGTCTTGACCTGGTATCATTTACATCATCTTTTTGCGTATGCTCGGCTTGTTTAGCTCAATTGGCTGGCCGACAAAAAACAAGCCCCAAGGTTTAATGAAGCTTGTGTATCTTTCTTGACTCTTGTTGAAAATGTCCTTTAATTGCTCTCTATGGCAATACTTTTTCCCTTTAGAAAACCCAAATTGGCACCACCTACTCCACCCGTCGCCGCGCCCGATTTGGGTTCGATGCGCATCGGTTTGGGGCAGTTGCTGGTAGAGGGCGGCGAGCCGGAGCGCAACCTGGCGCGCGCCGTGGAACAGATTGCGCAAGCGGCCGCCCAACGCTGCGACCTAGTGCTGCTGCCGGAAACCCTCGATTTTGCCTGGACGCACCCCAGCGCGCTGCACGAAGCCGAGCCAATTCCCGGCCGCTTTAGCGACCAGCTCTGCGAGGCGGCCGTGGCCCACGGCATCTACGTGTGCGCCGGCCTGACCGAGCGCGCGGCCGACGGCCGCAACTACAACGCCGCCATCCTCATCAGCCCACAAGGCGACATCCTCGTCAAGTACCACAAGATTAACTTGTTGACCGTGGAGCAGCCGTTCTACGCAGTGGGCCAAACGCTGAACGTGGTGGACACCCCGCTGGGTAAAATCGGCGTCAACATTTGTTCCGACAACTACCTCGACGGGCTTCCCATTGGCCACACGCTGGCCCGCATGGGAGCCGAATTCATTTTGGCGCCCTCGTCGTGGACGGTGGACTACTCGCTCACGGAAGAGCACGACCCGTACGAGGAAAAATGGGTGCGCCCGTTCTCCATCCTGGCCAAGCTCTACAACGTGGTTGTGGTGGGCACTACCTCGGTCGGCTACATCGTGGGCGGGCCGTACGAGGGCAAAAAAAGCATCGGGTGCTCGCTTGCCGTCGACGCCAGCGGCGTGCGGGCCCAAGGTGTTTTCAACGAATTTGCCGGTCAATTGGTCGTAGCCGACCTCTCCCGGCCCCACCGACCCGAACGCGGAACCGAAATTGGCGTAATGCTCCAGCGCAAGGGCCACCGCTTCGACCAACTGCCCAGCTAGCAATTACTTCGGCCCGCCTTATCTATCCAATTATTCCCACCTGCCCCATCCTTGTCCAATTGCTGCTACCCGCTTCTACCTCCGCAGCAAGCCCCCTCTCAGATGCATAATCCTTGCTTACTCAATTAAACCAGACGGAACGCACCGCTTCGGTGCCAGAATCAAGCAACCATCAGCGCTGCACGCGCTGCATCATGGACACAACTGCCCCCGGCATCGAATTCAATGCCGCCGGCATCTGCTCTTTTTGCAAAGTCCATGACCGCATGGAGCAAGCCTTTCCCTTGGGCGAAGCCGGCCGCCGGACCGTGCAGCGCCTGGCCGACGAGATGCGCCGCGCCGGCCAAGGCAACCGGTTCGACTGCGTGCTGGGCGTGAGCGGCGGCCGCGACAGTTCGTACACCCTTTGGTACTGCGTCACCCAGCTCAAGCTGCGCCCGTTGGCGGTGCATTTCAACGACGGCTTTGGCAACCCCGTGGCGGGCGAGAACATGCTGCGGGCCTGCAAGCGGCTGGGCGTGGAACTGCGCACCATCACGTCGGACTGGCGCGAATCAAAGGACTTGAAAATTGCTTTCCTGAAAGCTTCCGTGCCCGACATGGAGGAAGGCACCGACCTGGGCATTGCCACGGCCCTATACGGCGTGGCGGCCAAGGAAAACGTGCGGCACATTATCATCGGCCAGTCGTTTCGGACCGAAGGCATTGCGCCGCTGAGCTGGAATTTCTTGGACGGCAAATACCTCAAGGCCGTGCACAAGCAGTTTGGCACGGTGCCTCTGCGCCCCTGGCAGCCCAACGACCCCGGCTTCAACCTGGGCATCAAGGAAATGACGTACTACGCCTTCTGGCGGCGCATCAAAACCGTGACGTTGCTTTACCATCTCGACTACGTGCGCACCGAAGTAGACGAGATTTTGGAGCGGGAATTGGAATGGCAGAACCCTGGGGCTCACTATTTCGACGACCTCTATCAGAGCCTCATTTACTACCTGAACCGCATCAAGTTCAACATCGACCGCCGGCTGTTCAATTACTCGGCCCTGGTGCGGTCGGGCCAAATGAGCCGCGAGGTAGCGTTGGACCGCGTTTCGCGCATCAACCCCATCGAAGACGAGAAAGTAATTGCGCTGTGCATCAAACGCCTGGGCCTGACTCGGGCCGAGTTTGACAACATTGTATCGGCGCCGCCGAAAACGTTTCACGACTACCCCAATAGCTACGGTTTCCTGCGACTATTCAAACTTCCCATCAAGTTTATGAGTCAGCTGAACCTCATTCCCGAGTCGGCTTACGACAAGTTTTTCAACTGCGGGACCTGACCCGCCGTCGCCCACCAACAAAAAAGCCGCTTCGATGGAAGCGGCTTTTTTGTTGCTTGAAATCTCAAGGCAATAGCTTACGCGGCGATGTGCAGCCACTCTTTCTTTTCGAGGAGACGTTCGCGGGTTTCGCGGTAGTCGGGGTCGTCCACGCAGCAGTCCACGGGGCACACGGCGGCGCACTGCGGCTCTTCGTGGAAGCCCACGCACTCCGTGCATTTGTCCGACACGATGTAATAGTACTCGTCGGAAACCGGCGTTTGGGGCGCGGTGCCCGACACCACGGCGCCGTCGGCGGTGGCCACTTCTTTCAGGCTCGTGCCATCGGCCCAGCGCCATTGGGCGCCGCCTTCGTAAATGGCGTTGTTGGGGCATTCCGGCTCGCAGGCACCACAGTTGATGCACTCGTCGGTTATCATGATGGCCATGGGGCGTCGGGGGTCAGGGGGTTGAAGGGAAACCAATGGGGAACGAGTAGCCTTTACGTAAAAAACCGTACCCGCGCCGTTCTTTGGCCAGACAAAATTAACCAGGAACGGCTGTGTTTGTACAGTTTCGACCAATTTTGCAGCGCATCCAACCGCCGCGCCCTTGCCTGGCGGGGTGGAATTCCTTTCTTACTCCATGCATCATTCCGAACGTTTAGCGGCCTTCGTGGCCCTGGGCCAGCGTCTGGCCACGCTTTCCCCCGACGAAATAACCACGCTCGCGGCCCGTGCCCGCAACCAAAACGCCTGGTTTGACGAGCCCAGCGTGGCCGCCGCGCTGGCCGGCCTCGCGCACATGCTTGCCGAAGAACCGCTGCGGAAGTGGGCCGGGCGCTACCCGCCCGAACCCACCACCGTGCACCACATTGGGGTGGTGATGGCCGGCAACATCCCCATGGTGGGCTTCCACGACCTGCTGTGCGTGCTGCTGAGCGGCCACGTGCTGCTGGCCAAGCTCAGCGCCGACGACACCGTGCTGATGACCTGGCTGATGGAAGAACTGTGCCGCATTGAGCCGCGATTCACGGACGCCATTAAGGTATTGCCCCGCCTCAACGCAGCCAACGCCTTCATTGCCACGGGCTCCGACAACACGGCCCGTTATTTCGAATTCTATTTTGGCAAAAAGCCGCACCTCATCCGGCGCAACCGCACCAGCGTAGCCGTGCTCACCGGCGAGGAAACCAGCGCGGAGCTGGCCCTGCTGGGACCAGATATTTTCCAGTACTATGGCTTGGGCTGCCGCAACGTAAGCAAGCTCTTTGTGCCGACCGGCTACAATTTCTCGCCGCTGCTCGACGCCCTGCAAACGTGCGAAGGGGTGCTCAACCACCACAAGTACAACAACAACTACGACTACAACAAGAGCATTCTGCTCGTGAACAGCGTGCCGCACTACGACAACGGCTTCTTCCTGATTACCAAAGACCCCAAATTGGTTTCGCCCATTTCGACGGTGTATTACGCCGAATACGCAAGCGAAATCGACTTGGTAGACCAACTCACCGACGTGGCGGCCCAAACGCAGTGCGTGGTTTCGGCGGGCGCGCGCTTTGCCGGAAGCCTGCCCTTTGGCCAGGCCCAGGCCCCCGGCGTGGCCGAGTACGCCGACCGCGTGGACACCATGGAATTTCTGGCCCGGCTGCCTTAAAGTTCTTGAGCGAAAAGTGTGGCCAAATCGGCTTGCTTTTCGTTATTTATGCGTGCCCGGTTGCGGTGCAGCTTTTCTTACCCATCCATCCTTAGCCATGTCCTTCATTCCCAGCGACGCCACTTTTGAAGTCGTCGAAAAAGAAGCAATTGCTGACCTGCACTTTTCGCCCGAAGACGTGCTGACCGACCCCGCCGACATCCTGCGCCGGCGCGTTGACGCAGACCGCGCCGCCACGCTGGGCAACGCTCACCACGGCAAGCTCGATATTTATTTTCAAGTAGCCGATGGCCGGTTGATGCGGGTGGCCACCACGGTCTGGGCAATGCACGGGGAGTACCTCAGCCTCAAATCGGGCCTCACGTTGCCCTTGCACGCAATAATCGGCTTCGATTTTTATTAAAAATTTTATTGCCAAAAGGAGCGCCCCGGCGGCCACAAATGGTCGGCAAGGCGCTCCTTTTGTTTTTTATGAATTGGGCCGTAGTGATGGTACAGTCGGCGCGGCCCCGCAGACCTCACCGCCGTGGCTCCCCTCTCCGCG
>NZ_DASVSI010000046.1:0-16726 GCF_036388155.1 Hymenobacter sp.
TCGCTTTCACCTCGCGCGTTTTAACTCGTTTCCGCGCCCGACCTTTGCGGCATGACCGTTATCGACCCGCGCCTGCTTTCCATCCACGATTTCACGTATCCCCTGCCGGCCGAGCGCATCGCGCCCGAACCCCTGCCCGACCGGGCCAGCAGCCGCCTCCTCGTCAGCCGCGGCGGCGAAATCACTGACAAGCATTTTCGGGAGCTACCCGAGGAGCTGCCGGCCGGCACGCTGCTCATCTTCAACGATACCCGCGTGGTGCGGGCGCGACTGCTGGCCCGGCGGCCCACGGGCGGGCAGGTGGAGCTCTTTTGTTTGGAGCCCGTGGCCCCGCACCGCAGCCTGGAGCTGGCCTTGCAGCAAACCGGCCAATGCACGTGGCGCTGCCTGGTGGGCAACGGCCGCCGCTGGAAAGAAGGCCCGGTAACGGTGGAATTTGAGACAGCCGACGGCCAAAAGGCCACGCTACAAGCCGAACGCCAGGTACAGGAAGCTGGCACTGCGCTAATCTTATTTAGCTGGGAACCCGCTGCGCTTCCTTTCGCCGAAGTGCTGCGCGCCGCCGGCCACTTGCCTTTGCCCCCCTACCTCGGCCGCCCCGACACCGCAACCGACGCCGTGCGCTACCAAACGGTGTACGCCGCCGCCGAAGGCGCCGTGGCAGCCCCCACAGCCGGCCTCCACTTCACACCCGAACTGCTGGACGAGTTGCAGAAGCAGGGCTTTTCGACGGGGCACGTCACGCTGCACGTGGGCGCGGGCACGTTTCAACCGGTGAAAGCAGAGCAGATGGCAGGGCACCCCATGCACACCGAGCCCATGTTGGTGACGTCGGAGCTGCTCAACCAATTGCTTTTTCATCGGCCCCGACCGGTGGTGGCCGTGGGCACCACCAGCCTACGCACCCTGGAGTCGCTGTACTGGCTGGGCGTGGGCCTGCTGCAAGGGCCGGCGCCTGCCGGCAGTGAGCTGCTCGTGACCCAGTGGCAGCCGTATGAAATGATGGAATTCGCGGCCAGCATTAGCCCCGAAAGTGCCCTTACGGCTTTGCTGAGCCACCTACGTGCCGCTGGCACCGATACCCTCGAAGCCAATACCCGCTTGCTGATTGCGCCGAGCTACAAGTTCCGCTTGGTGGATGGACTAATTACCAATTTCCACCAGCCCGAGAGCACGCTGCTGCTACTGGTGGCCGCGCTGCTTGGGCCCGGCTGGCGGGCCGTGTACGACCACGCCCTAGCGCACGGCTACCGGTTTCTGAGCTACGGCGACAGCTCGCTGCTGCTGCCTGGCACGGTAATGGGAAAGGGCGGCCCCGGCGCCGACTGAACCGGAAAACATCTGGTTCTGGGTTGCGTACAACTCCAACCTTTCGTTTAAAATATCCCTTCCCATGAAAAAGACTCTCATGTTGCTCGCTGGCCTGGCCCTCGCCACCACCGCTGCCAACGCTCAAGACGTGACTCCGGCTACTCCCAAGACCGAAGTGGAAGTGCGCGACAACGGCACGACCAAAGTGACCACCAAAACCGGCAAAACCAACGTTGGCGCAGCCCTGGACAACACCAAGGACGCCGCTGGCAACGTGGTCCGCAAAGGCGGCAGCGTCGTGAAGCGCGGTGCCCAAAAGACCGGCTCGGTGGTGAAGAGCGGCGCCAAGAAAACCGGCACCGCCGTTAAAGGCGGCACCCAAAAAGTAGGTTCTACCGTGAAGAGCGGTACCAAGAAATTGGAAGACAAAACCGAATAGGTTCGCCCGCCTAACCACTCCGGCGCCGCCCAGCACCCACTGACAGCACTGGTTGTAATTTCCTTTCCCGTTTCCTCTAAGCCCCGGCCGCAACGCCGGGGCTTTTTTGTGAGCCGAAGAAAAGGACGCAGGCGGGTGCTACTCCGATTTTTCGCGGAGTTGATACAGCACGCTTTCGGCCACGCCGTTGCCGAATAGGCTAATACCTGCATTGAAAACGACGAGGGCAGCGGTGCCAGCGGCCACCCATTTTTTGGTAGGAGCGTGCTGCTGCATCAGCGAGCCGGCCCATTGTATCATGCAGGCACCCGCGCCAATGGTGACGAGGCCCAACGGTGCTAGCGTGAGCCATTTGGTCTTGTGAGTCATAAGAAAAAGAGAAGGAATGTAATGAAGCAAGCTGAGGTGCGATGAACAGCATGGCTGCCTTCTACGCGTACCTTTCGGCTTTCTGCTTACGCACCCCACAAGGCCTTGTTTCGCCCGCAAGCCCGTCATTTTCCCATGAGCCCTTACCAACAACTGCTGCACCTTGCCTTCACCGCTCCCAACGACGTGAAGTACTACCTCACCCCCGCGGCCCTGCAAGCCCACGACCTGCTGCAAGCCGCTCCGCCGGCTGGAAAGCCTTTCCGGTTCGAGCAAGTGCGTCTGGGCTTGGCCATGGGCATCCTCAAACTGGTGTCGGAGTTGGGTGACCACGACGAAAGCCGTCAGGTGCTGGACGTGCTGCACCGCGCCCTCAACGAAGCCCGCTCGCCGGAAGACATTGACCGCATCATTGGCCGCGAAGCTCGCCTTTTCGACCGGCTCTACGAAAACCTGTACGTGAACGAGGAAGGCGAGGAATTGCTAAACCTCTTCGGCCGCACCCTCGATGCCGATGCTCCGCGGCTGCTGGAGGAGGTAGCGCAAGAAGCGGTAGACTTGGCCCGCACCCTCGATTTCAGCACCGACGAAGACGAATAGCCGGTCGGTGCCCTGGTTTTATGTCTCACTAATTTTCTCACTCCAGCTAACTCATCATTTCCATGGCCCTCACCATTCTTGGTTTCATCTTGCTCGTTTTGGGTCTGAATGCGTCGCGGTTTTCCGAGCGCCTGGAGCGGCTGCGAGGTGGTCTCATTTTCTTGGGCGGTGCCTTTCTGGTCCTCGGCATCGCCTTGAGCACGGTGGTGCAGATTGGGGTAGGCCAGGTGGGCGTGCAAACACTGTTTGGCCAGGTGCAAAAACGCGTGCTGCAACCCGGTTTGAGCGTGGTGAACCCGCTCGTCGACATCACGCGCTTCGACACCCGTACCCAGAACTACACGATGTCGGCCCAGCACACCGAAGGCCAGCAGGCCGGCGACGACGCCATTCGGGTGCTGTCGGCCGACGGACTGGAAGTGGTGATTGACCTTACGGTGCTCTACCACGTGGTGCCGGCCCAGGCCCCGCGCATTCTATCAACCATCGGGGAGGACTATCAGGACAAAATCGTGCGGGCCATTTCGCGCACCCGCATTCGCGACAACGCCGTGTACTACGACGCCGTGGCGCTGTATTCCACCCGCCGCGAGGAGTTTCAAACCCGAATTCTCACTTCCATAGAGAAGGACTTTCGCAGCAATGGCCTCCAGCTCGACCAGCTTCTGATTCGCAACATCCAGCTGCCGCAGTCGGTGAAAACCAGCATCGAAAGCAAGATTTCAGCCGAGCAAGAAGCCCAAAAAATGCAGTTCGTGGTGCAGAAAGAGCGGCAGGAAGCCGACCGCAAGCGCGTCGAAGCCCAAGGCATTGCCGACTACCAGCGCATCGTGAACACCGAGCTCAGCGACAAGCTGCTGCAATACGAGACCATCAAGGCCAACCAAGCCATTGCCACCTCGCCCAACGCCAAGGTCATAATCATGAGTGGCGGAAGAGGCCAAGTGCCTCAATTGCTGCTGGGGGACAAGTAAACGAATTTATGTAACAAAAAGCTCTGATTTACCGACTGAACTCGCTTTGTAGCAGGCCACCGGAGGGCTTTCCGGTTTTGGATGGTTGTTTTAAAATTCAGAAAATATAGATTGTTTACAGTTCCTACTTCATCATGTTAAGGTTAATGCAATCACACTCGCTTGTTTTGACCTTTCAACTACAACGATGATAACTTCTCACCGCCTGCCGTACATGCCTACCTTTACGGCGCTGCTTCTGGGCCGACCAAGCGGCAGTTCCGCCGATTTGCTTTCGCCTCAATGCCACTCATTCATTACCTCACCACTGCCGACGCTATTGCCGACGCCGCCACCCATTTTGCCACCCTGCCCCGCATCGGCATTGATTTGGAGTTCGATGACATGCGGCACCGCTATGGGCGGCATTTGGCCCTGATTCAGGTATTCGACGGAAAGGAAGTCCATCTGATTGACCCACTGCCCTTGCCGAACATGGCCGCTGGGCTCGAGCCGCTCTTCGTTGTGCTCCGAGACCCCGCGGTGGCCAAGGTGTTTCACTCCTGCAAGTCAGACATTCTGCTGCTCGACGAGCTTTTCGGCGTAAACTGCCGCAACATTGTGGACACGAGCGTGCAATTCACCCTGCTTGCTGCCGAGGACAACAACATTTCCCTCGGTCGGCTCATTCAGGCCGAATTGGGCTTTGAAGTTGATAAGGGTGAGCAAAAGTCGAATTGGTTGAAGCGCCCGCTCACCGAAGCACAGAAAGAATACGCCGCCAACGACGTGCTGTACCTATTCGAACTCACCGACCGGCTGAGCGCACGACTGGCCGAACTGGGCCGCAGCGACTGGGCCGCCCAGGAAAACCTGGCGCTGGAGTCGGTGCGCTACGGCCGGGACGACCCCCGTCCCTGGTCGCGCAACGCCGCCAAATACAAGATTTCGCCTCAGGAAATGCCAATTTTCCGCGAGCTGTACATGCTGCGCGACGCCGTGGCCCGGCAGCTCGACCGCCCGCCCTACCACGTTTTGAGCAACGATAAGTTGGCCGAGCTCACCCGGCAACCCATTGAAAATGTCAACCAGCTGCGCACCGCCAACGGCCTGCACCCGGAGCTGAAACGCTCGCCCTACGCCGAACAGCTCCTGGCCATCGGCACCACCGACTTAGCACCCGAGGCCCCGCTACCACCCGAGCAGCGCAAGTTCCCGTTCCGCCGGCGCCTCAACGGCCCCTTGGCCTCCCGGGCCGAAGCCCGCGAAACGCTGCTCAATACGCTGAAGGCTCACCTTGCCGCCGACCACGGCCCAACCATGGCCAATATGGTGCTCAGCAACCGTCTCATCGCCGACATCATTGAGCTGGGAGCCAACGCCGCCCTGCGCCCCTGGCAACAGCAGCTGCTACGAGACGCCGCAGAAAAGCACGACGAGAACTACGAGCTAATTGCCGAGCCATTCGCCTGAACCGCGGATTGATTCGGATTAGGCGGCTTTTGTGAACGGCTCCCAATCCTCAGTTCTTGAGCATGAGCAAAAAAAAGCATGAGCAAAAAAGGCGCCTCAGTGAGGCGCCTTTTTTATTGAATGGAACAATTGGACGCTTATGCCCTGCTCATAAAATCCGCGAAATCCACCTAATCCGAATGAATCCGTGGTCTAGAATTGCGCTTCCTCCGTGCTGCCAACCAAAGCAGCGGTGCTAGTCTGGTTGCTGGTAACCACGTTCTGCACGGCGTCAAAGTAACCGGTGCCCACAAACGACTGATGCTTCACGGCCTGGTAGCCCTCTTTTGCTAGGGCGAACTCCCGCTCCTGAAGCTCCGAATAGCCAGCCATGCCGCGCTGTCGGTAGGCTTGCGCCAGTTCAAACATGCTGGTGTTGAGAGCATGGAAGCCGGCCAGGGTGATAAACTGAAATTTGTAGCCCAGCGCCGCCAGCTCCTCCCGGAAGGTTTCCATCTGCTGCACGCTCAGCTTGGAAGCCCAGTTGAAGGATGGCGAGCAGTTGTAGGCCAGCAGTTTGTCTGGAAATTTGGCGTGGATGGCTTGGGCAAACTGCCGGGCTTGTTCCAGGTCGGGGTTGGAGGTTTCCATCCATAGCAAGTCGGCGTAGGGAGCGTAGGCCAGGCCGCGGGCAATGGCCGCTTCCACGCCGCAGCGAATGCGGTAGAACCCTTCGTTGGTGCGCTCCGCCTCTTGCAGAATCAAGGGCTGGTCGCGCGGGTCCACGTCGGCGGTGAGCAGGTCGGCGGCGTCGGCATCGGTCCGGGCCACTAGTAGCGTAGGCACATTCAATACGTCGGCCGCAAGGCGGGCAGCCACGAGCTTGTTTATGGCTTCCTGCGTCGGTACCAGCACTTTGCCGCCCAAGTGGCCGCACTTTTTAGCCGATGACAACTGGTCTTCAAAATGCACCCCGGCGGCGCCGGCCTCTATCATCATCTTCATCAGCTCAAACGCGTTGAGGTTGCCGCCAAAGCCAGCTTCGGCGTCGGCCACAATGGGTGCCAGCCAGTGCACCCGGCCCTCGCCGCTGAGGTGCTGAATCTGGTCGGCCCGCAGCAGGGCGTTGTTGATGCGGCGCACCACCGCCGGCACACTGTCCACCGGGTACAGGCTTTGGTCGGGGTACATGTGGCCAGCACCGTTGGCATCGGCTGCTACTTGCCAGCCGCTCAAGTAGATGGCCTGCAACCCGGCTTGCACTTCCTGCACCGCCTGGTTGCCTGTCAGGGCGCCCAAGCCCGCCACGTACTCCTGCGAATGCAACAGCTCCCAAAGCCGCTCGGCACCCTGCCGGGCCAGCGAATACTCGATGTGCACGGAGCCCTGCAGCTTCACCACATCGGCCGGCGCGTATGGACGCTCAATTCCTATCCAGCGAGGGTTGTGGGCCCAATCCAGGGCCATTTCGGCGGTGCGTTGTGCTTGTGGTTTCATGGGACTTGGGTTGAATGGTGGACAGTTGGTTTTGGGCAAAGAGGTGCCGGGCTGCTTGTTGAGCAGCTTTATTGGCGTTAGAATGTGGGATGTAGCGTGGACTCTGCGAGTCCGCGTAACGAGCACAGCGAGTATCATTAACCGCGCTTGTTCTCGGAGAAAGGTTGTTTAAAACCCAAGCGACAATACTCGCTGTGCTCGTTACGCGGACTCGCAGAGTCCACGCTACGCTAGCTGTTCGTAGGCCGGCACAGTTAGAAATTCCACGAATTCCTTGGTCATCACCAGTCGGTCGAATAGGCGGGCGGCTTCCAGGAAATGGCCCGTGGCGTAGGCTTCCTCGCCTACCTGGCTTTTGATTTTTTCCAGTTGGCCGGGCACCAGCGAGCGGTACAGTTCCGTGGTCACAGGGCGGCCGTCGGCCAGCACCGTGCCCGGCGTGTGCAGCCACTGCCACACCTGGGCCCGGCTGATTTCGGCGGTGGCCGCGTCCTCCATCAGGTTGTAAATCGGCACGCAGCCGTTGCCACCCAGCCAGGAGGCCAGGTATTGAATGGCCACGTCGATGTTGAGCTTCAGCCCGTCCTCCGTAATACTTCCTTCGGGGGCGCGCACCAAGTCGGCGGCCGATACCTGCACGTCGGGGCGCTTGTTGTCGATTTGGTTGGGGCCGGGCATGAGGCGGTTGAAGACTTCCAGCGCCACCGGCACCAGGCCGGGGTGCGCCACCCAGGTACCGTCGTGCCCGTTGGTGGCTTCCCTGATTTTGTCCTGCCGCACCTTCTCCAACGCAGCCTCGTTGGCGGCTGGGTCGTTTTTGATGGGGATTTGGGCGGCCATCCCGCCGATGGCGTGTACCCCGCGCCGGTGGCACGTTTGGATGACGAACTGCGAATACGCCGCCATGAAGGGCACTGTCATGGTGACTTCGGCCCGGTTGGGCAGCCGGAAATCGGGGTTCAGCCCCAGCCGCTTGATGTAGCTGAAAATGTAGTCCCAGCGCCCGCAATTGAGGCCGGCGCTGTGTTCGCGCAGCTCATACAGAATTTCATTGAGCTCGAAAGCCGCCGGCAGGGTTTCAATCAGTACGGTGGCCTTGATGAGGCACTTGGGCAATTTCAGCGACCATTGGGCAAAGCCAAACACGTCGTTCCACAGCCGGGCTTCGAGGTGGCTTTCCAGCTTGGGCAGATAGAAGTAAGGCGCTGAGCCGCGGGCGCACAGCTCGTGCGCATTGTGGAAATAATACAGGCCGAAATCAAGCAGCGACGCGCTGATGGGCTCGCCGTCCACCAGCACGTGCTTATCGACCAAGTGCCAGCCGCGGGGGCGCACCATGAGCACGGCGGTTTTTTCGTTCAGCCGGTACTCCTTGGTAGGCGTGCTGAGCGAAATGGTGCGGCGCACGGCGTCGCGCAGGTTGATTTGGCCCTGCACCACATTCTCCCAGGTCGGCGCGTTGGAGTCTTCCAGGTCGGCCATGAATACGCTGGCGCCTGAATTCAACGCGTTGATAATCATCTTACGCTCCACCGGGCCGGTGATTTCTACGCGGCGGTCTTGCAGGTCTTCGGGCACGGGGGCCACGGTCCATTCCTGCTCGCGAAGGCGTTGGGTTTCGGGCAGAAAATCGGGTAACACACCGGCGGCAAAATCAGCTTGGCGTTCGGTGCGCCGGGCTAGCAAGCCTTGCCGGGTGCCGTCGAAACGGCGGTGCAGCTCAGCCACAAAGGCCAGGGCCGAGGGCGTTAGAATTTCGGCGTACTCCGGTGCAAAGGCGCCAATGACTTTCACCCGCTCAGGGGCGAGGTAGGTGGGCGGAGGCGCGGGGGCGGTGTCGGTGAAAGGCATAGGATTAATTTTTTGATGTGCTGATGGTGCGATGTGCCAATGAGCTGAGACCTCAACCGAAGCGAGCGACTGTCGTGCGTCTTGGACAAACATACGCAAGCGAATTTATAAATGTTAGCGAATTTTCGCTAAAAGAAAAAAATTTGCAGCGGAACGTATCTTTGGGCGACCAGCTTAATGCGGCCGAAAGCCACCTCCGCTAGTTTTCAAGAGCATTTCGGACACGTCAGCACGTCAGCACATCAGCACATCAGCACATTAAAAAATCAACACATGCTCAACCATGGCCAAGTTGTTCGCCTCATTTTTGGCCTGAAGCTGCGCGAGTTACGACAGGAACGTGGCCTCAGCCCCGCCGAGTTAGGAAGAATGTGCGACGTGTCGGTGAGCTACCTGAATGAGATTGAGAAAGGCAAAAAGTACCCCAAGGCCGACAAAATTTTGAGCCTCAGCCAAGCCCTAGGCGTGCGCTACGACCAGCTCACCTCGCTGGAGCTGCCCCGCCGGCTCGAACCCATCGCGGAGCTGCTCAACTCCAAGATGCTAAAGGAGTTTCCGCTGGAAATGTATGGATTGGAGCCGGCCCGCATCATTGACCTGATTGCCAACGCGCCGGCTAAGATGAATGCCTTCATCAGCACCATTTTCGAGATTGCGCGCAACTACGAAATGCGCCAGGAGCACCTGTTTCTGGCGGCGCTGCGCTCGTTCCAGGAGATGCACGACAACTACTTCGAGGACCTGGAGCAGGACGTGCAGGCCTTCGTGGGGAGCCACCAACTGTCCACAGCCGCGCCGTTCGACCTGAGCCAATTGGAACGCGTGCTCACGCAGGATTACGGCTACACCCTCGACCGCGAAACGCTGGGCCAGCACGCGGTGGCCACCCAAGCCCGGCTGCGGTCGGTGTTTCAGCCCAAAACCAAGCGGCTGCTGCTGCGGCCGGGGCTGAGCCGCGGCCAGCAAGCTTTCGTGCTGGGCCGCGAGGTGGCATTCAACTACTTAAAGCTGACGGAGCGGCCCTACGTGAGCAGCAGCACGCAGGTCCGGTCGTTCGACGAGGTACTGAACAACTTCAAGGCTTCTTATTTCGCCGGAGCCTTGCTGATGGAAGAGGAAAGCCTGCTGCGGGATGTGCGGAAGGTTTTTGCGGCCAAAAAATGGAGCCCCGACCTGCTGCTCGACCTGATGACGCAGTATGACGTGAGCCCCGAAATGTTCATGCAGCGCCTCACCACGCTGCTGCCGCGGCATTTCGGCTTGCAAAGCCTGTTCTTTTTGCGCTTCGACCAGCGCGACGCCTCGGCCACCTATGAGCTGACCAAAGAGCTGCACCTGGCCCGCCTGCACAACCCCCACGGCAACGAGCTGAACGAGCATTATTGCCGCCGCTGGGTGAGCCTGCGGCTGATGGACGAAGCGCGGGCCCTACCCATTCCCGACACCGCCGCAGCTCCCGTGACGGTGGCCGGCGCCCAACGCTCGCGCTATTTCGGCACCGACGACGAGTACCTGTGCTTCACGCTGGCCCGCGCCGGCACGCCCACCCAGCCCGCGCTAAGCGTTACCGTGGGCCTGCGCTGCGACGACAACCTGCGGGGCCAAGTCCGTTTTCTGGCCGACCCGGTCCTCCCCTTCCGCATCGTGAACGAAACCTGCGAGCGCTGCCCCATTCCCGACTGCGAGTCGCGGGCCGCGGCGCCCACCGAAATCATCCGTCAGGCCGAGCGGGAGGCGTTTGAAGCGGCCGTGGACGCGCTGGTCCAGGGCAAGTGAGGTGAACTTTGCAGCCAGTGACACGGTCTTATCAACTTCTACCGACGCTGCGGCCCGAATTGCTAAGTTCGGGCCGCGGCTTGTAGCCTATGCCTAACAACCGTAAATGGGTTTTCTTGCTGCTGGTGCCAGTCCTTTTGTTGGGGGCGGCCGGGTACGCGGTGTGGCGCGTTGCCTACCGGCCCAACGTGACGGCATCGGCCGAAGGTGCGGCGTACTTGTACATCCGCACGGGTACGGGCTACGCGGCGGTGCTGGATTCCTTGCAAAAGCATGAGCTGCTGCGCGAGCCCGCCACTTTCCGGTGGGTGGCCGAGCAGCACGACTACCCCGCCCACGTGAAGCCGGGCCGCTACCGGCTCGACCCGAACCTGAGCAACGTGGACTTGGTGCGCAAGCTGCTCAACGGAGAGCAGGACACGGTGCAGTTCGAGTTGAAGCCCTTTCACTACCTCGAGCAGTTGCCACGGCAGGTGAGCCGGCACCTGGAAACCGACTCGTTCAAACTGCACTTGCTGTTGGGAAATAATGCGGGCTTGCGGGCCCGTTACCGGCTCGATACCTGCACGGTCCGCACCATGTTCATTCCGGGCAAGTACCGGCTGCTGTGGAACGCTGCGCCCACGGCTTTTCTGGACACGGTGGCTGCCACGCACCGCCGCTTCTGGACGGCCGAACGCCGCCGGCGGGCCGACTCCTTGAAAATGACGCCCGTGCAGGTGAGCGTGCTGGCCAGCATTGTGCAGCGCGAGACGGCCCAGCCCACCGACAAACCCCTCATCGCGGCCGTGTACCTCAACCGCCTGCGCAATCGGCAGCCCTTGCAAGCCGACCCTACTTTGCTTTGGCCCCTCCACGGCCTGGGCACCCGCAAGCGCGTGCTGAACGTGGACAAAAAAGTGGACTCGCCCTACAACACCTACCGGCATAAAGGCCTGCCGCCGGGCCCCATCACCACCCCCCGGCCCAGCTCGCTGGATGCCGTGCTGAAGCCAGCGCACAACAACAACTTGTTTTTCTGTGCCCGGCCCGACGGCAGCGGCTTCTCCGATTTTGCCGAAACCTACGCCGAGCACAAGAAGAATGCCCGCCGCTACCAGCACCGGCTCGATAGCCTGGGCGTGAAGCGTTAAAACAAAGTCGGCACGAGTAGCAAACGACTTTATCAAGCTTTTTTTGGTCTATATAGGAACGCGCCTAAACGAGTACCCCGAAATTTCATTTCGGCCCGATGAAACGACAAGAGGGAATGTTCTGACGGGCCGAAATGAAATTTCGGGGTACTCGTGCCAACTACTTTAACCGATAAACTCGCAAACCGAGGGTATCAAGGGCAGCGGCCTGGCTGGCGGCGAGGGTCTCGCTGTACCCCAGTCCGGTGTACTCGGAGTGCTCCAGAAACAGCAGCGGCTCCTGTAGCTGAGGAGCCTCCCACGCCGCTACCGGCACCTGCCGGCGCAACGAGTCGAACCGGTGCACGCCGGCCACGCGCCAGTAGCCGTCCAGCAATACGTATTGGTAGCCTTGCTGCCGCAGGTGGGCCAGCTGCTTTTCGTTGGTGACCACCTTGAGCGTTTGGTTTTCCAGCAGGTACGGAGCCAAGCCCATGCCTACCGTGCTGGCAATTGCAGTGGCGTCGTGCGCTCGTAGCCAGGCGGCCACGTGCGGGTAGCGGGTGGGCAAGTGCGCATAAATGTGCCGCTGAATACGAAACAGGTTTAGGGCAACAGCAGCCGCGGCCACGCCCAACAGGGCCCAGTTGGGCAGCCGGTGCCGGGCACTCAGCACGGCCAATGCTGCCAGCGGCAAGTAAGTAAACAGCAAGCCGCGGGGCGCCTTCAGGAGTAGCGACATGCCAGCCAGCAAGCAGGCGGCCCACACCAGCAAGTACGGCAGCAGCGGCAGGGCCTGGCCGCGGCCGTAGTCACCCGTCCGCCAGCGGCGCCACACCAGCCACCCTGTCGCTCCCAGCCCACCCAGCAACACCGGCGACTCGTAGCTGAGCAGGTAGCGGACGTAGTAAAGCAAGTCCGGGTGCAGGGTTGCTTGTCGGCCGGCGGGGTTGGCTTCCGCGGGAAACACTACCCGCACATAGAAAGCCAGCCAGCGGTACCAGGGCAGCCCCAGCAGCACACCCAGCGTCCCGAGTACTAGGTAGGGCACAGCCAGCACCAGCAACACGCGCCTCCAGGTAGCGGGCTGCCGCCACAGACCGTCGCCTTGCCAGAGCTCGAGCACCAGCAGAATGGGAACTGTAAACAGGAATTTATAATCTATGCTCAGCCCCAGGGCCAGCCAACCGGCTACGTGCACCAGGGCCGCAGGGCTGGGCCGGTGCAGGCGGGCAAAGTGGCTGCGCAGCAGGGCCGCAAACACCACAAGGTTGAGCGAACTCATGGTAAAATCGCGGCCCGAAAAAGTGAGCAGCAGCGTGGTGCCGCCCAGCAAGGCCAAGGCCAGCGTCTCGGGGCCAGTCAGGCGGGCTTTTCGGGAAACCCACTGCACAAACAGCCCCACGCCCACCACGCCAAACAGCGCATTGATGGTTTGGAAAACCCAAAAGTCCCTCGTGAACAGCGCAACCGGTGCGTAAAGCAAAAAAAAGCCGGGGCTGCCGTGGTGAAACAAGTGCGTAAAATTTCCCTGCGCTAACTCCTGCACAATTTGCCAGTTGTGCGCCGAATCGTAGTCGGGCGGCCCGGCTTCGGGCAAGCGCCACAGCCGCACCGCCGCCACCAACAGCAGCCCCGCCAGCAGCCACAATAGGCGCCGGGCGGGTGAATGGGCGTTATTTTTACCGGCTGGGACGGGCATTTACTGGTTTGGCACTGGCTAGCGCGAAGGTCGGCAGCCCTGCTGTATTACCGCCTCGGTTTTTGTTGTATTCTTCCACTTACTTCTACATGCGCCTTGTCATTCAGCGCGTCACCCAAGCCCAAGTCACCGTCGACGGACAGACTACCGGGCAAATTGGCCCCGGCTTGCTGGTCCTGGCCGGCTTCGCCCCTACCGATACTGCGGCGGCGCTCACGTGGATGTGCCGCAAGTTGGTGCAGCTGCGCATTTTCAACGACGAGAACGGCCAGATGAACCGCAGCGTGGCCGACACCGGCGGGCAAGTACTGGTGGTCAGCCAGTTTACCCTGTTGGCAGACGCGCGCAAGGGCAACCGGCCCAGCTACATCGGAGCGGCCCCACCGCCCATTGCGGAACCGCTGTACGAGCAGTTTGTGGCCATGGTAGCAGCCGAATTGGGCAAGCCCGTGCCCACCGGCATCTTCGGCGCCGACATGCAAGTGAGCCTGCTTAACGATGGCCCCGTGACCATTGTGCTCGACTCGCCCGCGTAAATGCCTTGGGTAAGAAGCCGGGAATGAGTAGCTGGAGGATAACTGACGCATTGCAAACCTCTTGCGGCCTTTCTTGTGTCTTACTGCTTATGTTCCGTTACTAAACGATTCCTCGCATGACCATCGAAGAAGCCCAACAAACCGTCGATACCTGGATAAACACCACCGGAGTCCGTTATTTCAACGAACTGACCAACATGGCCATCCTCACCGAAGAGGTGGGGGAAGTGGCACGGCTCATCTCGCGGCAATACGGCGAGCAGTCCTTCAAAGAGTCGGACAAAGGCCGGGAACTAGGCGACGAGCTAGCCGATGTGCTCTTTGTGGTCATCTGCCTGGCCAACCAAACCGGCGTAGACTTGACGGAAGCCCTTGGCCGCAACCTGGCCAAGAAAACCCAGCGCGACAGCCAACGGCACCAGGACAACGAGAAATTAAAACCCCAGGACAAGAACCGCCCGTCAGCCTAATTCTTCGCATTGATGAGCCGGTCCTCCTGCCAAATGGGAAGCACATCGGGGTAAGCATCCAGCCGAATGCAGAATTCGAAATCCTGGCTGGCTTCCAGCGAATTGAGGCGGCGCACGTGGGCCGACTGCAGCAGATAAGCCGACAAGTCAGCCTTGCCTTGCCGCCACAAGTGCAGTGCGGCCAGTGTGGCATCGGAGCTGTGAACGTCGAAGTCACCGGCCAGCCGTTCGGCCAGGGCCCCGCCAAAAACCATGTCTTCCAGGCAGAACTGTCCTTTCCAGCCGGCGCACACCACCAGTACGTCACGCCCCTGCCGCTTGGCGAAGTCTGCCACGGCGCCCAAGTTCAGGAAAGCGCCTACCACCACCGCCTCGGCCGCTAAGGAACGCCGCAGGGCGGTGGTGCCATTCGTGGTGCTGATGGTGAGCGCGCGGCCCCGCACCGGCCGTTCTGCGTCGAGAAACCCGAAGGGAGAATTGCCCAAATCGAAGCCTGCGGCGGGAATGCCGTCGCGCTCGGCAGCGGTCAGGCAGCCGTGCTGTTGGCCGTAGGCGGCGCATTCTTCCAGCGAAGCCACCGGAAAAACGTGGCTAATGCCTTCCCCCAGCGCCGTCACAATGGTGCTGGAGGCCCGCAGTATGTCCACAATCACGGCCACCTGACCACGCAAATCATACAACGGCAACAGCTCCGGCGAGAAGCAAATGTCTAGTTTGGGCATGAGAACGAGTACCGCGAAATTTCATTTCGCGTCGCCGCAACGCGGCGAATTGAGGCAAAGGAATGAAAGTATGCAGCGTCAACAAGACTAGCAGTCGCTGCTTCGCGGCGAGGCGAAATGCAATTTCGCGGTACTCGTTCTTATTCTTCCGTGCCTTTAGTCAGCGGGAGCTTACTCACCGTAGCGGGCAGGTTTTTGCCGCGTATCTGCACGAAAATCTGCGTGCCGGGGACCGCAAACTCGGTTTTCACGTAGCCCAGGCCAATGCCTTTGCTCAGCGAAGGCGACTGCGTACCGCTGGTCACGTCGCCAATCTTTTGGCCCTCGGCGTCAACCAGCTCATAGTGGCCGCGCGGAATACCGGGACCGTCCATCACGAAGCCCACCAGCTTTTTGCTCACGCCAGCGTCCTTCTGCTTCTTCAGATTGGCGGAGTTCGTGAATTCTTTGGTGAATTTGGTAATCCAACCCAACCCGGCTTCCAAGGGCGACGTGGCGTCGTCGATGTCGTTGCCGTACAGGCAGTAACCCATCTCGAGGCGGAGCGTGTCGCGTGCGCCCAGGCCAATGGGCTTGATGCCGTACGCCTGGCCGGCCAGCATGATTTTCTCCCACACCTCCGCGGCGCTTTCGTTGGGAATGTACAACTCGAAACCACCCGCGCCGGTATAGCCGGTGGCTGAAATGATGACGTTGGGCGCTCCGGCCAAGGTGCCTTGCACAAACGAGTAGTACGGAATGGTGCTCAGGTCCACGTCGGTCAGCTGCTGCAGCGCCGCATTGGCTTTGGGGCCCTGCACGGCAAACAGGCTGGTGCGGTCCGAGATGTCTTCCATCTCCACGCCCTGCGTGTTGTGGTGCTGAATCCAGTTCCAGTCCTTCTCAATATTCGAAGCATTCACCACCAGCAAGTAGTCCTCATCGGCCAGCTTGTACACCAGCAAATCGTCCACAATGCCGCCGTCGTGGTTGGGCAGGCAGGAGTATTGCGCTTTGCCGTCGGCCAGCTTGCTGGCGTCGTTGCTGGTCACGCGCTGAATCAAGTCCAGGGCCTGAGGACCGCGCAACCGAAATTCGCCCATGTGCGACACGTCGAAAATACCCACGGCCCGGCGCACGGTGTGGTGCTCGTCGAGGTCGGAGGAATAGCGCACCGGCATGTCGTAGCCAGCGAAAGGCACCATTTTAGCGCCCAGCTTGCGGTGCGTGTCGTTGAGGGTTACGGTTTTCAGGGAAACGGTCATGAAGCGGTGAGGTGGTGAAATGATGAGTGTGATGAGCTTGGGTAGGAATACGCGGCAAAGGTCGGCAGAAAAAGCAGTGCCGTAAATAAGAATGGTGAGCTCAATACTCCCCAGCGCCAAACACGCCGGTAGAACATCAAACTCACCAGTTCACAAATTCACTATCTCACCGCCTATACCCGCACCATCCAGTTGTGCACGTCGGCGCCCTCGCCGGTGCGAATGGCGTCCAGGGCAGCACCCACGCGCTTCGAGAAAGCATTGGGGCCAACCTCAGGCAAATCGTAGTCCTGGCCTTCGTAGCCGATGGTGGCCATGGGCGCAATGGTAGCGGCCGTGCCCACGCCAAACGCCTCGTTCAGCTTGCCGGCGGCCAGGGCGTCCATTACTTCGCGGCTGCCCACTTTGCGCTCTTCCACGGTCAGGCCCATATCGCGGGCCAATTGCAGCACGCTGCGGCGGGTCACACCGTCCAGGATGGACGTGCTCAGGGCCGGCGTTACCACCTTGCCGTCAATCACAAAAAGGGCGTTCATCGTGCCCGACTCCTCCACGTACTGGTGCTGGGAGGCATCGGTCCAGATGAGCTGGTTGTAGCCTTCGGTTTGGGCCAGTTTTGTGGGGTACATGGCGGCGCCGTAGTTGCCCGCGTTTTTGGCGTAGCCCGCGCCGCCCTCAGCCGAGCGCACGTA